>DAOTWV010000238.1:0-16458 GCA_034435695.1 Anaerolineales bacterium
CCCCACCCCTTCGCCCCTCCCCCTAAGGGGGAGGGGTTGGGGGAGGGGGCGGGAGAGGGGGATGGGTGCCGCGCCGGGCAATTTCCACTCCCCGCGACGGCGCGCCAGCGCCAGCAGGCACAGCGCACCGGCGTAAAACGCCAATCCGCCCTTCCAGGAACGGTCGGGCGGCTCGAAGGCCAGTTGTCCCAGGATGGCAAAACCCAGCGCCAGCAAACTGGCCCACGGAACAGCCCGCCAGGGATGCGAATCGACTGCCGCAGGTTCCACTGGGGGCGCGGTTTGCGTTTCGGGTTCGGTATCCGGCAGGTGCAAACGCTCTGCACGCCAGAAGAAGAGTTTGGATTTGACGTAGTCGAGGACGGTGGGTTCTTCCATGGGGCAGGGGATGGAGGGCGGGTGTCAGGTTTCAGGTGTCAGGTTTCAGGTGTCAGGTATCAGGCGTCAGGGGGCAGGTATCAGGTGGTGGAGATGCACGCCATTGTACCATTCTGGGGGGGGATGGAGCAAGCGGAAGGCGGCAGGGGAGCACGAAAGATAGGTTGTCAGTAGAACGCTGATAACGCTGGTGCCGCCGGTCTACGCTGGTGGTGTGGGTTTTCGCCGCTTCATTGGCCGTATCTGCGTTCCGTTGTGCCAGGCCACACCGCGATTCACCAACAACGTTTTCGTGCTCCCGGCGGCAGGGGTGCGGGTTTTCTTGAAAACCCACGCCCGGCGATGAACCGCCAGGCTGAGAACCAAAACCGAAACAATCCCAATGGCACCGCACAGTTTGCATAGCCCCAATTTCCCATGTACAGGTGCGGGGATTCACGGTATCCTGATGATGCTCTATCCGTCATGAGAAATAACGATTTGCGGCAATTTTCCTTGCCACAGTTTAGAGGTAGCCCCTATGAAACGCGTATACACCTTTTTCCTCTTGCTCAGTTTGCTGATGAGCACCCTGCCTCCTTCGGCGGTACAGGCCGCGCCGCAGGCCGCCGAAGACTGGCCGATGTACTACCACGACGCAAAGCACAGCGGACGCACCACCGCCTCCGTACCCAACAACCAGCCGCTCTACCTGCAATGGGCCTACGCCTTCGGCGAGCGCGTCGAAGTGGAGGTACAGCCCATCCTGGCTGGCGGCGTGCTCTATGTGGGCGTGATGAATGGCGAAATGCACGCCATAGACGCCCTGAGCGGACAAACCAAATGGATTGCCCAGCCCGGAGGCCCCATCCCGCACACCGCCGCGGTGAGCGGGGGGCGCGTGGTCTTCGGCTCGCTGGATGGCAGCGTGTACGCCCTGCGCACCAGCAACGGCAGCACGGCATGGACTTTCGCCACCGGCGCGCCGGTCGTCTCTGCTCCGGCCATCGTGAACGGCACCGTCTACATCGGCTCCACCGATGGCAACCTGTACGCCATAGACCTGAGCAGCGGGGCAGAGGTGTGGCATTACGCCACCGGCAGCCCGGTCGTTTCCTCGCCTGCCGTCGCCAACGGACGCGTCTACTTCGGCAGCGAAGACCTGAAGGCGCGTGCCGTAGATGCCGCCAGCGGCGCGCTGCTGTGGGAAACGCAACTCTCCGGCGCGGCCATGCACAACACCCACCCCGTGCTCTCCGACGATGGCAGCGTGGTCATCTTCCAGACCGTCAAGCCGGGCGTGACCTCCTACGTGCCCACCGAAGGCTACCCCAACGCCAGCGCATCGGCCAACCCCGTCAACACGTGGAACACCTACTACCAGCAACACCCGGAACGCCGCACGCTGTACTACCTGAATGCGGCTACCGGCGCTGACCTGTGGAACCCCGCCCAGCAGCGCTACGTGCCCATGCCCATCCCCTACTGGGGGTTGATACATCCCGTCATCGGGCCGGATGGATACGCCTGGTTCCCCTCCCCGGCCGGTTCGGCGGGTAACAACTTCGAACTCGACCATGACGACCGGCTGATACGCGTCAACCTGAGCAGCGGTGCGGCCGCGCAGGTGGCCGGCGGCGGTGGGGGACGCCCCGAATTCCAACTGCGGGATGACGAAATCGGGCGCGCTATCTTCGCGGGGGGCGATTTCTACTACGCCATCAGCGAAGACCTGGGAGTCTACCGTCCGCCCCAAACCGGCGGCAACGGCGGGATGCGCGCCCTGTTCAGCAACGGAGACCCCAGCGGCTACAACTTCGGCGACCACATGCACCCGCACAGCCCGCTGCCCACCCGTCACCTGTGGCGCTACGGCGGCGCGATTACCATGGGCGGGGTGCCGGGGGCCAGCGTGCCCATCGTCGCCAACGGCATGGTGTACTTCATCTCCTACGGCTGGCTGTATGCCCTCGGCCCGCAAAATCACGGCCTCGACCCGGCCACATCCTTCCCGGCGCGCGATGCCCAGGCGCACCTGTTCACCTACCCGCGCGCTTCCGCCCCTTCGTTGGCCGAAATTCAGGCCGAGGTGGAACAGCGCGTCGCCGACATCGTGGCACGCGGCCCGGCCAACCCGCCGGTCGCCATCCGCTGGGAGCAGCCCGGCACCAACCCGCAAAGCATGCAGGATAACGAGTACACCTTCGAGGTGTACGGCAGCGAAGAGCAGGTGGTGCGCGTGCTCAGCAAGGCGTACCCCTTCCTGCCCGCCGGTCAGCGCAACGCCGTCAAGAACTACCTCAGCGCGCTGATTGACAACAGCCTGCTCGATGCCGGCCGATACACCAACGACCGGCAGTGCTACCTGTTTGGACAAAGCGGCATCGCTACCGGTGCGGCGTGCTCCGCCAATAGTGCGCTATCCGCCACCTGGTACGCCAAAAACCCCAACCTGGTCGGGATGCGGCTGTATGCCCTGTGGGCGTATGCCGATGCGACCGGGGACTGGGCAAAAATTCAAAACAACTGGAACTTCATCAAGGCGCGCTGGAGCGATTTCGTCCAAAAATGCGGTTCGTTGACTTCGATGGGCTTTTGCGATTTCGAAGTGTGGCGCGAAGGCCGGCTGAATCTGCCAGCCCAGATTGCCGCGGCGGAAGCCATGCGGAATATGGCTGCCCACCTGGGAGACAGCACCATTCAGAATCAGGCACAGGGTTACCTGACTTCCTTCCTGGGGGCGCGCCGCTCCGCAGGCACTTTCACCGCCCAGATGTACGACCAGGGACGCCGACAACCCTTCCAGATTCGCCTGGACCCCAAAGGCGTCATCCGCGTGGACGATGTCACCGGTCCCAGTTCGCCCTACAACAACGAACTCATCCCCTATGACCCCACCATGCAGGGCTGGCGCAACCGCAGCAACGACCCCAGTCAGTTGAACTGGTGGGAAAACGGTTCCTATAAGGTGGATGCCTGCATCGGCTTCATGCACTACCAGGGCATGAGCGGCTATTTCCCGCTGACGCCCGAATTGACCAGCCTGCTGCGCAACAACTTTCTCAGCCGCACGCAAGGGTATGTGCGTTCCTATGAAATCAACGCCCCCTGGTGGTGGATGAGCGACCTGGCGCACCACACCACCTGCGGCGGTGAGCACCTGTACCACAGCCCCACCCTGGCCTGGAGCCTGTTCCAGGTCAAGGCCTACATCCTGCAGGAAGACTGGAACACCCTGGCGCACGAACTGCCCATCCCGACGTCTTTCAACAGCCGCTACGACCTGTACCGCCTGGAAAACCTGGTCACCCTGCTGGACCTGGGCGGCAGCGACCTGAGCGCCAGTACCAAAACGGCCTCAACCCCTTTTGCCCGTCAGGGGGATGTCATCCAGTTCACCATTACCCTGCAAAACAGCGGTACGCCTTTCGGTGAGAGCATCCAGGTCACCGACGTACTGCCCTCCGGCCTGGAGTACATCCCCGGCACGATGACCAGCAGCCGCGGCGGAGTGAACGACAGTGCGGCCCCCACATTGACATGGAGCGGCACGCTGGGGAACAACGGCACGGTCACCATTCAGTACCGCGCCCGCGTCGTCACCTCCAAGCCGCGCACCATCACCAACACCGCCATCATCAGCGCCGGCAGTCTGGGCACGCTGCAGCGCAGCGCCAGTGTGCAACTCAACCAGCCCATCCTGTACCTGCCGCTGGTAATACATTGATGAAAAGCACAGGCCGGACAGCAAAATCCGGCCTGTGCTCAGCAAATATGAACCAATTCATCCGCAGATGGCGCAGATTACGCAGAGGAAAGACCGTTCAATCTGCGTAATCTGCGGATACTACGCGGCAAATTTGGCATTGCAGGCCTGTACTGTCACGCATTGCCAGAATGCCAAAATCATGCCATAATCAAAGGCAGGACTTGTGTAATGCGCAGCCTTTCAGGTTTGCACCTCGAGCAGGCAACGCGGCGCTCTGTCCGCGTTTTGGCTTTGGCTGCGTAAGCCCTGCACATTTCTCGTTCCCCCTTTCCCTCGCCACAAGGAGAAAACCATGCAAAAACGTCTGTACCTTCCACTGCTCCTGTTGCTGGCCTTGAGCCTGGCCTGCAACGCCCTGAGCAAAAACACATCGCCGCCCCCTGCACCAACCCAAGGCATCCCCATGCCATCCACCGGGAACGAGTCGACCAACACTCCCCAGGAGCAAAGCCCGCCGCCAACACAACCGGCCAGCACCGCGCCTACCGATACGCCATCTACCGCAAACACCCCCCCAGACGAAGTAGTGGACGTGATGACCTTCGCGCAGGAGTACAAACTGCATATCGTAAACTCGTGGCAACCTGAGGGCGGTTCACCAGAGCAAACCGATGTTCTCATCGAACACACCAGCAACCCTCCCGTTGACCACAGCCGCATCACCTCCCCCGATGGAACTGTCGAAACCTATCAGACAGCCACAGAAACGTGGCTATGCACGGAAGGCAATTGTTTCTACTCGCAGGATACCACCCAGGAATACACTCCCTTGTTGAATGGGGAGGACATGGGCGCCTCCTATTTCAACAATCCCGAATTCGAGATGCAGGAAATCGGGCGAGAAACCATCAACGGGATTGCGACCATCCACTACCGCGTCAATGTACCTGCCTCACTCGTCAAGGGCATGGCACAAGGCGAAATGAGCAATCTGCAATCCGAGGCATGGGTAGCCGATGAAAGCGGCCTGCCGCGCTTTGTGGTACGCTGGTCAGCCACCTGGGATGAAGTGCGCGGGGAAGTCTCCGGGCACAGCACCCTGTTATACGATGTGCAGGAAGTCAACACCGGTTTCAGCATCACGCTGCCCGAAACCAATAGCGGCGAAAACGCCACGGGCGATGTCCCTGTGTATCCAGGGGCGCAACAAAGCCTCAACACAGGCGATACCATGATGTACATCACCAACGACGACGTTGATACCGTGACCCGTTTCTATGCCGATGCCTTGAGCGCCCAGGGCTGGACGATGACCACAGACAGCAGCATGGCCGGCGTGGCCACCATCCAGACCTGGACAAAAGGCGACCAGACACTCACGCTGACCATTACGCACGATGAAAGCAGCGGAGGCACCGGCATTCTGATAAACATTCAATGAATATCTATCCGAAAAATATTTGTGCGGTGTCATTGCGAACCCCGAAGGGGCGAAGCAATCCCCTACGTTGGTATGCAGGAGATTGCTTACCCCTGCGGGGCACAGGTCGGCGGTTATGCCGCCTCGCAGTAACATCCCCATAAGAAATTTTCGGATAGGTTGTTAGTGCTCCCCAATGCATCCGTTATCGAAGAGTAGCATGCCATGAATGAAGTCCAACACAATCCTCAGGCACACCGCTTTCAAATCGAAGTCGAAGGACACACTGCCGTCCTGGACTACCGCATGGATGGCGACATCATCATCTTCACCCACACTGGCGTTCCAGAAGCCATTGGCGGGCGCGGCATTGGCAGTAAACTGGCACGCGCCGGCCTGAAATACGCACGTCAGCAAGGGTATCGCGTACGTCCCCTGTGCTGGTTTGTTGCGGGCTACATCCAGCGGCATCCCGAATACCAGGACTTGCTGGAATGAAGGCCGAATGCACACCCAAATTCCCCCCGTCATTACCGTTATCCTGCATGGTACGCTGAACGACTTCCTGCCCGCCCGGCGGCGCGAACAACCTCAGGACTTCCCTTGCCCACCAGGTGAGGAGCCAGCCATCAAACACGTGCTGGAATGCGTGGGAGTACCGCACGTAGAAATCGCTGCGGTGCATGTGGATGGACGCGCGGCCCCTCTGAGCGAACAAGTCGGCCCAGGCAGGCGCGTGGATGCTTACCCTTACCAGAGTTCCCCGTGGCCGCCTCGAAACGGCGTTCCGCGCTTCGTGCTGGATAATCACCTGGGAAAACTGGCCTCGTATCTGCGCATTCTGGGTTTCGATACCCTGTACCGCAACGACTTCCAGGACCCTGAACTGGCGCGGCTGGCAGCCACGGGGCGCATTCTGCTTACACGAGACCGGCAACTGCTGATGCGCAATGCCGTGCAATACGGCTATTGGATGCGCAGCAAATCTCCCCGTCAACAACTGCAAGACACGATACGGTATTTTGGGCTGAGCAATTGCATCACCCCCTTTCGACGCTGTCCGCGCTGCAATGCCCTGCTGGAACATGCAGAGAAACGCGAAATACTGGAACATCTGGAGCCGTTGACGCGCCGCTACTACGACGACTTTCACCGCTGCCCATCGTGCGGGCAAATCTACTGGCAGGGTTCACACTACCAGCGCATCGCCCAATGGGTAGAGACGCTTCAGCGTCCGTAACGCCCCATCCACTGCCCCTGCGCCAGGATATGTCCCTGCATAAGCGCTTCGACTTGTTTCAGGCCTGCCCCGGCCGGCAGGCCAAGCGAATCCACGTCCAGGGCGTATAGGGTGAAGAAATAGCGGTGTGCCGGGCCTCGGGGGGGACACGGCCCCCCATAAGCGGTGCGCCGAAAATCATTGTATCCCGTCACCCCCAGGGTGGCGGGGGCAGCCTCTGGGATAGCGCGCAAATCCGCAGGGATGTCATACACTACCCAATGCACCCACCGCCCTGAGGGGGCGTCCGGGTCATCGGCAATCAACACAAAGGAACGCGTCCCCTCAGGGACATCGTTCCACTGCAAGGGGGGAGAAATATCATCTCCATCACAGGTGTACTGCACAGGGATGGTGCCTCCATCGGGAAAGGCTTCACTCCACACACGCATCGCACCCTCCGGCGTCTGTTGTGCCCCGCTGCTACAGGCAGCAAGCAAAAGGAAGAGAACAAGATACAGCCCGGTGCGCAAGGTTCCGCCCCCTCTACACTCCCACCAGAACGGCCCGCGCCGGCGCGCCATCGGCCCCCTGCAATTTGAGCGGCAAACAGTACAGCGTGTAGCGCCCTTCGGAGACGGCGGAAAGATTCAACCCCTCAATGACGATGACCCCGTTGCGTAACAAAATCTTATGGGTGGGGACGGTGTCATGGAAGGGGGCTACGGAGAGGTAATCTACCCCCACGACTTTGACTCCGCGTGCAACCAGGTATTCGGCGGCATCGGCGCTCAAGGCAACGTAGTTCTCCTGAAATTCTGCGCTGTGCGGCGTCCCCCAGAGTTCGGAATTGCGGGTACGGAAGAGCAGGCGGCGGGTACGAGGCGGGATTTCCGCGTTGCGCAGGATGTCGGCAGTGATGACATCCACATCGGGCAGGTGTAAAACGAAAACGCGCCCCATGAGCATGCGCAGGTCCAGTTCATGTACCGGGCTACCATCATCCAGGAAGTGATAGGGAGCATCCACATGGGTGCCGGTGTGAGCGCTCATAGCGATGTGGGTGACGTTGGCATCTGCCCCGGATGCGATGGTACTGACACGTTGCAAGTTGACCCTGGGGTCTCCCGGCCAGACGGGCAAGTCGGGCGAAATGGTAAGCGAGATATCGTAGGTGCGCATTTTCCTTCTCCCTTTCCGCAAGAGGGGCGCGTTTGCGCCCATGTGAGTGAGGTCCTGACGGCCCGATACACGAACCTGTTACCAGTATAGCGAAAAGTAAGAAAAAATGCAATTGGTATCCGCGATATAAAATCATCTTGCTTTTGGACGCTCGGCGGCCGTACCCCTACGACGCCCCAGGGTGTAGAGCAAGAAACGCCCCCAGCGAATATCGCGCAGGTACCTCAGGTTGGGTGCAGAAAAGCGCTTGGGCATGAGATGAAATTGCCGCGGCAGGGTATCCAGCGGACAGGTGCGGTCGGCGGCAAAGTAATCCAGCCAATAGGCTGAGACGGGCAGGCGCGGAAAGAGATTTTCCAGGAAAACCGTGGCTGTGCGCAGGTAAGGTAAAGAGACCTGTACAAAAGGGCGTTGTTTTCCCAGCACATCCATGACGATAGCGGCTGCCTGTCGCAAAGACATGAATTCACTGCCCCCCACTTCATAAGTCTGGTTGCGGGTACTGTCATCTTCCAACGCCCAGAGCATGGCTGTCGCCAGGTCTTCCACGGCCAGGGGTTGAATCAACGAATCGCCCTCATTGGGGAGCAAAAAAAACAACGGGCTGGCGTGCAACAACCACCCCAGGCCGGTTGTGAAGGCATCTCCCGGCCCAAAGAGCAGCGCAGAACGCATGATGGTATACGTCAACCCGGAATTGCGAATGTATTCCTCCGCAATTCCCTTCACTTTGAGCACCGGAAACGCCGAGGCGCGGTCTGCTCCCAGATGGCTGAGGTAAAAGATGCGCTGCACACCCGCTTGCACGGCCGCATCGACCACCTGCCGCGTGCCGGAGATGTCCACCTGTGTCAGGTCGGCATAGGAACCAAACCACTCAGCGCTCGCCAGATGAAAGACGGTATGCACCCCGGCCATGGCCGCCTGCAAGCCACGCGGGTCTTGCAAACTGGTGAGCGTGACATTGACAGGGATGCCCGTTGGCAAATTGGGCGATTCTTCGGAGGGGCGAATCAGAGTGCGTACCGGATACCCGGCCTCATTCAGCCTGCGAATGAGCGCCTGACCGACAAAACCCGTACCACCAGTGACCAAAATCATGCCCGCAAGTATACCATTTCTGCACCCTGGCACGGAAGTTGCACCTTGAGGGAGGGAGCGCGAAAACGTTGTTGGTGAATCGCGGTATGGTCTGGCACAACGGAACGCAGATACCGCAGATTTGACGCAGATACGGCCAACGAAGCGGCGAAAACCAACACAACCAGCGTAGAACAGCGGCACCAGCGTTATCAGCGCTCTACTGACCAACATATCTTTCGTGCTCCCTTGAGGGAAAGCACGAAAAGGTTGTTGGTCGCACTGCCCGACGGCTGGAATCACTCCGGTCATGCGCAGTGCAGGCGCGGCAACGGTTGCAAAACCTGCTTTCTCAGGTTAGCGTTTCGTCGCCACTCAACTCAGTGCAAGTTCCCGGCGGTTTTGCCAGTGTTCCTGCGACGTTTGCGAAGCCTCCCCGCAAGGGGATAGTCGCCGGGTTGAACGCCCCATTACCCTGCATTTCCCCTTTGTTCAGGATGCCCCCATGCTTGGATTTCACTATTTCCCTGATAGCGAACACTACCGAAACGAAGACCTGGTCACCTGGCTACCGCGCCTGCAGGCGCTGGGTGCGCGCTGGATAACGCTGCTCAGTAGTCCTCAGCGAGCCATCCCAGAAGCCTTCCTGCGCCCCCTGCTGGAGGCCGGTATACAGGTCGTGGTACACCTGCCCTTGCGTCCCGAATCCCCTCTGCAAGAGGAGTGCCCTCCACTACTGGAAGCCTATGCCCGTTGGGGGGTGCGCTATGTGATGCTCTTCGAGCGCCCCAATCAGCGTGCGCAATGGGAAAGCACCGACTGGGCGCGCTTCAATGTGGTGCGCCACTTCATTCAACGGCTGCGTCCTCTGGCCGAACAAGCCGCGGAAAATGGGTTGCAGGTGATTTTCCCCCCACTGGAACCGGGAAGCGATTACTGGGATACGGCTTTTCTACGGGCTGCGCTGGAAGAAATACAGGCGCAAAGCCCCGCTTTACTGGAATCCCTGGTCATCAGTGCGCTTGCCCACGCCGGGGATAATCCGCTGAATTGGGGCGCCGGCGGCCCGGAACGCTGGCCAGGGGCGCGTGCCTACTACACCCCCCCGGAAGAGCAAGACCAGTGTGGTTTTGCCATTGCCGATTGGTACGCGGCCATTACGCAGGCCGTATGCGGGCACCGCTTGCCGATGATGCTTTTCGAGGCGGGTAGTCCCGGTGGATGGAATCCCTCCGCAGACGGGCTTTCCACCGAAAGCCACCGCAAACGCACATTACAACTGTTACAGGCAGTCAACACGCCTCAAACCGCCCCAGCCGAAGTCCCCCCGCTGCCTGCTGAAGTGCTGGCATGTCACTTCCACGCCATTGGAGACAACCTTCCCCATGCCTGCTACACATCCAGCGGTGCCCCAACCCCTCTGGGTGCGCGCTTTTTGAAACAACGCAAAAGCATACCCGTTCCCGCGAAAAAATCTGCGCCACAGGGCAAAAAGCCTCCGGCTCGTCCACTAAAGCACTACGTTTTGCTCCCCCCAGAGGCCCGCGAAGGCGAGACATGGCATACGCGCGTGCTGCCGGTGTTGCTGTCCATGGGCGTCACCATCGGTTTCTCTGCGCGAGAGGCCGCGCTGGCTTCGCAAGTCACCGTCCTGGGCGATGCACAAGTCTTCCCTGATGCGTTATTGGAGAAATTGCGCGCTGCTGGCTGCCGGGTGGTGCGTCTGAGTGGTTCTGGCACGGAAGTTGCAACATTCCTGGCACAAACCCGCTAACGCACCGCATACACGGAGGAGCCAACATGAAGCAACCTGTCTTGAAAGTTCTTGGGCTGGGCGGCGGTGGCTGTAACGCCATCAACCGCATGATTGAACTGGGGTTGAGTGGCGTGGAATTCATCGCAGCCAATACCGACCACCAATCGCTGGCCACCAGCCTGGCGCCGGTGAAAATCCAGTTGGGGCCAAAGGTCACCCGCGGCCTGGGGGCCGGCGGCAACCCCGAAGTGGGCAACGCGGCAGCCCGCGAAAGCGCCCGTGAACTGGCAGAGGCCCTTCGGGGAGCCGATATGGTCTTCCTGACTGCCGGCATGGGTGGCGGCACCGGTACGGGCAGCATCGCCGTGGCCGCCGAACTGGCCCGACGCAGCGGCGCGGTGACCACCGCCATCGTGACCACGCCCTTCGCCTTCGAGATGGGACGCCGCCAGCGCAACGCCAGCCAGGGACTGGCCCGCCTGACACAGCACACCGATACGCTGATTGCCATTCCCAATGACCGCTTGCTGCAATTGCAACAGACCGCACATCTCAGTCTGGATGTGGCTTTCCGCGTTGCGGATGACGTGCTCCGTCAGGCGGTACAGGGCATCACCGAACTGGTGACGCGTCCTGGCCTCATCAATGTGGATTTTGCCCACATCCGCTACATGTTCAAGGGCGGCGGTGGCGCGTTTCTGGCGCTGGGCTATGGGGAAGGCAGGGACAAGGCTTTACACGCCCTCCACGCGGCCCTGCATCACCCTCTGTTGGAAGGTGCCAGCCTGGATGTGGCCCGCGGCGTACTGGTCAACTTCACCGGAGGCAGCGACCTGACGTTACACGAAATCCACGCTGCCATCGCCGACCTGCAAAGCCGCATTCCCGAAGGCACCGAACTCATTTTGGGTGTCTCGCAAGAAGAAAGCATGGAGGGGCGCGTGCAATGTACTGTGGTGATAACCGGCCTGGGTGCCCGTCCTGTTCCCCTGCCGGCCGTTCCGGCATCCACCCCTGCGGCGGCTCCTGTTCCCCAAAAACCACCGCAAACGCCTCGCAAGCGTCCTGCGGTTTCCCCTTCCCCTCTGGAACTGGAAATACCCGCCTACCTGCGCCGCGCAGCCCTGGGGTAATTCTTCACAGGAGGTCTGGTCATGCGAAGTACCGTTATTGATTTACAAGAATGGATGGGGTTGCTCTTCTGGCGTTGTGTGGTACGCCTGCTTCAGGAACCCGCTGTGCAGACAGCAATACGCGCATCTCATAAAACCTGGCGATTTTTACGCCACATGTTCAACGATGCCCCTGTCTGGCAGAGATTCATGCCGTTTGCATTAGCCTGTGCGGTAGGTGCCTACGCGCTGACATCTCTTTATCTCTCTCTGGCATGGTAAGGTGCTATGAAACGCCAACACATCATCCCCATTGTAGTGGTGCTGCTGCTTTCCGCGTGGCCGCGCGGAAGAGCGCAGGCCATCAGTGGCATACCAGGCAGCCTGGAATTGGGATATGCCGTCCGCGTAGATGCAGATTCCCCCCAGGCTGTTGAAAGCATTACCGCTGTTGCCAGTCTGGGCATTGACTGGGTGATTCTGGACGTACACTGGGATGCCCTCAACCACACTCCTCAAGGGGCCTACGATTTACAAGCCCTGGAGCAACTGTCCAGTCAAGTCGAGGCATTGGGAATGCATGCGGTAGTCTCCCTGAGTGACGCTCCAGACTGGGCCATGACTCCTGATGGCCCCCGTCCCGCAGCCGCGGCGGAATTGGTGCGTCAAATCGCCACCCTGGCCCCTGATACCCTGCTGGCGTTGGAGGTCTTTCCCATGCCAAACACCCTTCAGGGCTGGGGAGCATCTCCCAATCCACAGGCCTATGTGAATCTCCTCCAAAGCATGCACACCGTGCTCCAGGAGGAAGCATCGCCTATGTACCTGATTGTGGGCGGTTTGCTTCCCCTTCCCCAGACACACACATCAGAAGACATTGCCGCGACAACGTTCCTCAAGGCGCTCTACGAGGCAGGCGTGCAACAATACGCTGACATCATTGGCCTTGCGTATCCGGCACTCAACCCTGCCGCAGATACTCCGGAAAATGCCAAAAGTGTGTTACGCGCCTACAGCACTCTGCGTCTTATCATGCTACAATACGGCCATCAAAATGGCACGTTGTGGATAACCCGTCTGACGTGGCAACCACAGCAACCTGCTTCATCGGTGCAAAATTGGGTACAATCCGTGTACGAATTGTTCCACAATCAGGTATACATCGGTCTGGTCGCTTTCGATGGTGCCAATGCATCACCTGAACGTGCAGTGTTTCTCCTGGGCGAGGATGGCAATTTCACTCCCGTCGCGGACATCCTGGGGCAGACTCTTGCTCCATTCAGGAATACAGGAGAAGCAACGTACTACTTCTACGCTACCGGCGCTCCACACCAGCCAGAAACCTTCCTACATCTTCGACATACGAAAAAACTGCGTAAAAAACGATGAAACCGTGGCGTGTATCCCTGTTCCTGCTCTTGATAGTATCTGCTGTTGCCTTAGCAGTATGGCAGAAACAGGGTAAACGCACCCCCACAATGGTTTCCAAAGCCCTGCAACAACAAGCAACACCAGCCCGGCAAACAACCACATCTCTGCGGCTCCTTCTCTTGATATACCGGCCCGGCAAAGATGCGCAGGCAGAACTGGCTTACGCCTGGTTCGTCAACGGTAACACATCTGATTTTCCGCACACACTGGAATTCACGCCTCTCTTTCCAGCGGCGCTTACTACTCCGACGTCCTTCCAGGACACCACCCAATGGGCACATCCGCTCCGTGCTTCTGGCAACACGCTCCAGCCAGATGAAGCCGCAATAGGAAAATTCATCCACCATCTGGGTCTCCCTCCCATAGACCTCTACACCACCCTATGGGTTAGCGACGTGAACGCATTCATGAAAATACTCATGCCATCATCCAACTTCCCAGATTTGGATACCATGCTGCAGGGCACATCTCCAGAAGAGCAAAAAAAGCAAAATGCCAGACTCATACAGGCCATGTGTGGGGCTTACAGCAGCGCCCCCTTCAGTCAGCGCCAAGTAGTCCGCGAGCGTTTTACAGAACATGCGTTGCGGTGGGGAAATCCCCCCCATGACATCGCCGATGTGCTGGAGAGGTTATTGGATTCTCCAGGGATGAAATGCAGCCTGGGCAGTTTTCCTCCCTGATACAAATGCGATACACGGCACATAACTTCACGCAGAAATTGGTAGCCAAAACCCTTGCATTACTGTGTTTTTGTGGTAAGATTGCGGTGCGGACTTATGGGTGCCCCCCTCACTCATAAGTCCGTTTTCTTTTTCCCTCGCCTGGAGGTATGTATGCAAACTGGTCGCACTGTTCTGGAAGCCAAGCGCCTGGGGGTTTTTGCCTGTCCCCCGGATACCCTTTTGCAGGACGCCGCAGCCCAAATGCTGGCAGAAGACATCAGCAGCCTGGTAGTCACTGATGCGGATGGCTACCTGGTGGGTATCATCACCCGCATGGATATCTTGCGCGCCTATCTGCGTGAGGGGGAAGCCTGGGCGCATGCGCAGGTCTCGGACATCATGAGCCGGAATGTCATCACTGTGCGTTTGGAAACCACCCTGCACGAAGTCGCCGAAATCTTGATGCGCCATCACATACACCGCGTCGTGGCGGTAGAGCCGGAAGGAGAACGCCTGCGCCCTGTGGCCGTGGTTTCCGATGGTGACCTGGTGTATCACTTGAAAAAAAACGTCTGACCACCATACCGTTCACGCACAGGGGGATTGCTACAAACCGAAATGCAAAGTAACCACCCGACAAAGTTTCTTATACTCTAAACAGTCCTGTGGCGGCAGACGAGCACCTTTGGAAGTCGTTGCAACGGTTTCCCTTTGCATGTTGCTCTGTAATCACCGAAGGCCTGGCTTGCGTTTAGCGAAGTTGAAGCGCCAGACCCAGGAGGTCACTTTGCAACATTGGCACAGATGCAACTGCTACCTTCGCGAATAGGGCTTTGTCGAACCAGGCAGCGGCAATCTCCTGTCGTAAGTCGCAGGGAAGGCGTTACAGGCTATGAGGCAGCCAGGCGTTATCCGCAATCGAGGCTCCTCTCCTGATGGAGACGGTGAAAGCCCCATCCATGGCTCTCAGCCAGTACACGCTCTCTCATTGCTGGAGGTCTCATGAAACGCCTGTGTCTGTTTTTCCTGCTATTTTTGACCGCATGTCAGAGCGCATCGCCCCAGGTAACGCCTCCTACCAGACAGGCTCTGCCATCCATAACGGCTACGCACACCGAAGCACCACTCCCCACGGCTACACGCAATCCAACTGCATCGCCTTCCCCTACAACTTCCCCCGTGCCCCCCACAACAACGTCAACCAGCACGGCCACCGCCAGCGTTACACCTTCTGGCACACCATCACCCTCCCCAACACCTTCTCCATCACCATCTGCCTGTACAAACAAGGCAGGCTTTTTCGGTGATGTTACCATCCCCGATGATACCTTGCTTCCGCAAGGGGAGACTTTCGTCAAGACCTGGCGCGTTCGTAACGAGGGAACCTGTATCTGGGATGGATATCACCTGGTGTATGTGGGCGGATACCCTCTGGGGGCCAGCAGTCCTCAGCCGCTCCCCTACGCCGCCCCAGGAGATGTAATCGACATCTCCATCACAATGAATGCCCCAGGCAATGGCGGCACATACATCAGTGAATGGATGTTCATGTCGACCAATGGACAACTGTTTGGCGTAGGCCTTGGGGAACGCGGCCCCATATGGGCCAAAATAGTGGTGCAGTGGTTACAGAACCCGTCTTCGTTACCCGGCAACGGCGCAGAAACCACATCCACGCCATCTCCTTGCACAACAGAACGCAATCCAGGCTACGAAGACACACTGCTGACCCTTCTCAATCAAACACGTGCGGAAAACGGTCTTCCGGCGCTGGTACGTGACGCGCGACTCGACCAGGCCGCCCTGACACACAGCCAGGATATGGCCTGTAACGACTTCGTAGACCACCGCGGCTCAGATGGCAGCACCTGGTTTGACCGCGTCAGAGCAGTCGGCATCGATGACTCACAGGCCAGAGAAAATATCTACGTGGGAAACCCCGCCTATGGAGGCGATGCCCAGGGGGCCTTTTCGTGGTGGATGAACAGCCCGCCACACAAAGCAAACATTCTGAATACCACCGCTACAGCAGTGGGAATTGGCTACGTTTACAATGCAAACAGCACCTACGGAGGGTACTACACGATGGTGTTTGCCAGCCCATAGGCCGGTTTTTGCCCCACATTTCGCCTGCCCGCTGCCACCAGGGTACACTCAGATGTTGTAGAAACCAGGAAAGCCGAACTTTTCCCGTAGCCCTTTTTGTGTCATGGCGAGCGCCCGCCAGGGCGGCGACCTGTGCCCCGCAGGGGTAAGCCCTTTCCCCTAGCCGTTGCCTTGCGCTTGCCGGTCGGGAGGTCGCTTCGGGCGCTTCCCTTCGATGCACTCAGGGATGACACGCAAAGGAAGCGCGAGAGGAGGAATCTTTCTACAGAATTCGCGTATTCCCCTGCCACCCAGCAATTCCAAATTTGCCGGTAACAACTCAGCCACCCACGCCCAACGATAAATCGTCGGGCTGAGCGGTCAAAGCCGGATCAATCCGGCTGGCGCCATGCAGTCGGGTTTACCCGACTTTGGTGTCCTC
>DAOTWV010000239.1:0-3123 GCA_034435695.1 Anaerolineales bacterium
TCCTCCTGGCTGGGCGATGCCAGCGACACCATGCGCATCTGGGAATTCCATGTAGACTGGAACAACACCAGCAATTCCACCTTTGGCATCAACGGTCTGCCGAATTACCTCATCCCGGTGGACAATTTCACCCCCATCGGCTTCAACATTCCGCAGCCCGGCACCGGCCAGCAACTCGATAACCTGGGCGACCGTCTGATGCACCGCCTGCAATTCCGCAATTTTGGCAGTTACTTCACCCTGGTCACCAACCACACCGTGGACGCCGGTTCGCGGGCCGGGGTGCGCTGGTACGAACTGCACAAACCCGTCGGCGGAAGTTGGAGCATGTACCAGCAGGGCACCTACGCCGGCGATACCGCCGACGGCCTGCACCGTTGGATGGGCAGCGCCGCCCTGGACAGCGCCGGCAACCTGGCGATTGGTTACTCGGTTTCCAGTTCCAGCGTGTACCCTTCCATCCGCTACACCGGCCGTCTGGTCAACGACCCCCTGGGCACGCTGGCGCAGGGCGAAGGTGAAATCATCGCCGGCAGCGGCTCACAAACACATTCCGCCGGACGCTGGGGCGACTACAGCATGTTGGGCGTAGACCCTTACAATGACTGCACCTTCTGGTTCACCACTGAGTACATCCAGAACACCGGTTCGGCTCCCTGGCAGACGCGCATTGGCTCCTTCACCTTCCCCTCCTGCCTGACTGGTCTGACCGGCAATCTGGGTGGACGGGTGACCGATGGCGGCGGCGGTGCGCCCGTCTCCGGCGCGCAGATTACGGCAGACGGTTACACCACCTTCAGCGATGCTACCGGACGGTACACGCTCGAGGGACTGCCGGTCGGCGCGTACACCGTCACCGTCTCGGCGTACGGCTACTACTCGCAAACCGTGCCGAACGTGGATGTCTTCTTCAACCAGACCACCGTCCAAAACTTCGTGCTCACGCCCACCGCACCCATCAGTTTGACCGGCACGATACGCGACGGCTCCGGGCAAAACTGGCCGCTCTACGCCCGCATCGACCTCAGCGCGCCCGGCTATGCCGATACGGTCTTTACCAACCCGCAGGATGGCACCTACACCCTCACGCTGCACACCGGGTTGACCTACACCCTGCAGGTCTCTGTGCCGGGGTACACTCCGCAAACCACGCAGTTCTACGCTTCTCCGGTGGTGCGTCAGTTAGCGGGGTATGTGCTGGACTTCAACCTGACCGTAGACAGCACCTGCACCGCGCCCGGTTACACCGGCAGCGGAACCTGCACCCCGCAGAGCGGTGGGTTGCTGAGGGGCAACGTCCGCGACCAGAACAGCGGTGCGCCGGTCAATGGCGCCACCCTGAGCAACGCGGGCAACACGGCCACAGCGCAAACCACCCCCGACGACCCGATGCTCGATGACGGCTTCTACACCCTGTTCGTGAGCGGCAGCGGCGCGCAGCCGGTCAGCGTCAGTGCACCGGGCTATCCGACCATCACCGGGACGGTGAGCATCACACCCGGCGGAACGGCCTGGCACGATTTCCTCCTGCCCTCCGGTCAACTGGCCTACGCCCCGGCAAACTTCTCCGCCACGCTCAACCCCACCCCCACGCTCACCCGCACCCTGATTCTCAGTAACACCGGTTCCTACACGTTGACCTTCGCCTTGAATTCAGTCAATGCCTCTGTGCCGGTACTGCCCAACGGCCCCTTTGCTCCGGCCACGCGGCGCGCTTCCCCCAAGCACATGACGGACTATGACTCGCACGCCGTCTATCAGTTCGATGCCCCGCAGGTGGACGCGCTGCCCGGCGGGCAGGTGCTTGCCCAATGGGACGCGGGGACGAACCGCCTTTGGGGGTTGGGCTTCGACCTGCAGAGCGGCCTGCTGTGGACGGGGGACGCGGCGTCCCCTGGGGTGATGGCCTTCTCTCTGGATGGGCAGCCCGCCGGAAGGGCGTTCGATGCCTCCTCCCTGAACGGCGTCTTCCCTGCAGGGATGACATACGACCCCTTCCAGCAGGTCTTCTGGCTGGTCAACGTGGGCGGTGACGACTGCCTGCACGCCTTCAGCCCCACCGACGGATTCACCGGCCAGAGGGTGTGTCCCAACACCGATAACGCCCTGCACGGTGTGGCCTTCGACCCGCTTTCGGGCACGTTTTACGCCGGCTCCTGGAACGACTCCATCGTCTACCAGTTCGACGCGGATGGGAACATCCTGCGCTCGGTATCCACCGGCCTGAACATCGCCGACCTGGCCTTCAACCCGGCCACCGGCCACCTGTTCATCAGCAACAACGCCGCATCGGGCTTCGATGTGTACGTGCTGGATGTCAACGCCGATTTCGCCATCCTGGGCGGCTTTGATGTGCCCGGTTTGGGCGACCTGGCGCAGGCCGGCCTGACGCTGGACTGCAATGGCAACCTGTACCTGGCCGACCAGAGCACCAACGTGGTGCGCAAGGCAGCCTCCGGTGAGACGGGGGTGTGCGCCTGGCAGGCCATCCCCTGGCTGACGCTCTCGTCCTCCAGCGGCACGCTGCCTGCGGGGAGCGCGCAATCTGTCACGCTGACTTTCGACGCCGCCGGTCTGAGCGTTGGGACGTACAACGCGCACCTGAAGGTGAGCACGACCAACGCGGGTGGCAGCAGTGCCAGCATTCCGCTCACGCTGCACGTCAACGCCTCGTACGGTGTGACGGCCACCTTGCAGACCGCCCCGCAGCAGGCCAATGCCGGTGAGACGGTGCAGTACACGGTAGCGGTGACCAATACCGGCAACGCCCCCGACCTGTACGACATCACCATCAGCGGCGCGGCCTGGAGCACCAGCGCGCCCGCCCTCATCGGGTACCTGAACGGCGGGGAGACGGGCACGTTTAGCGTGTACGTCACCGTGCCGGGCGGCGTACCGGGCGAGAGCGACCAGGCGCAGGTCACGGTGACTTCGCGCAAGGACGCGCTGCAAAGTGCCAGTGTTGTGGTGACCACCACGGCCAAAGGGTATGCCGTGTTCCTGCCGGTGCTCGTCCGTTAAGCATTTCTCCGAGTAACTGCTCAGCCCACCCGCCGGGGAATCAATTCCCCGGCTGAGGACACCAAAGTCGGGTAAACCCGACTGCTTGGTGCCAGCCGGATT
>DAOTWV010000240.1:0-11552 GCA_034435695.1 Anaerolineales bacterium
GGGCTTCGCTGATGGCGGTGCGCAGGGTTTCTCCGTCTACCGCTCCGACCCACTGGTTGAGTACGTTGCCGTCAGCATCCAGCAAGAAGAAGTGCGGCTGGACGCGATACCCTAACGCTTTTTTGAAGCGCTCGGTTGCTGCGTCGTCGATATCGAGATAGGCAAAGTTTACCTGTCCGCTGAATTCGGATTCAAGCCCATGCACGATGGGCGCCATTGCACGGCAGGTCGGTCACCAAAAGGCGAAAAACTCCAGCAATTGCACCTTGCCTGAGGCCAGTTGTACGCTGGCCGGGTCGGTGGCAGTCAATTCCTGGCGGGGGGTGGGTTTTTCCTGAGGGGCCGCCGCGCCCGCTTCGGTCGGTTCCGGGTACGGGGTTGGGGCAACCACCGTGGGGTTGGCGGGCGGCGGGGGGTAGCCTTCCTGCGAACCAGCCGGAGGTGGCGGTGGGTAGCCCGCCGGGGTAGGAGTGGCATTACCCCCGCCTCTATAACAGGCCGCCAGTGCCAGGGTCAGCACCAGCAGCAGGGGGAGAAGGAAACGAAGTTTGTGCATGAACTCTCCTTTCGAAAATCGTGAAACGTGTACAACAGACAACTGCAAGCAGGTATGTGAGAAAGCCCCTGGACAGGGATGCCTGCCTTCAGGTAGAATGACGCCATGAACAAAAAAAATCTTGCCCTGGGATTGTTTCTCTCCGGTCTGGTCATGATGGCTGCTACCGCCTGGCTGGTCATCAGTGCACTGCTGTTCGGCTCCAATCCGTCACACTCGGCCAGCAGCGGAGAGGTCGCTGCCCCTAAAGAAGGCTTCCTTGCTCCTGATTTTACCCTACAAGACCTGGAGGGGCAAACCTATACGCTATCGGAGTTACGCGGCCGCCCTGTGCTGCTCAATTTTTGGGCAACATGGTGCCCGCCCTGCCGGGCTGAGATGCCCGATATCGGCAAGGTGTACGAGGCGTACCAGGCACAGGGGTTTATCGTGCTGGCCGTGACCGCCGATGACTCGTACAGCGATGCGGCCGATTTTGCCCGCCAATACGCCCTGCCCTTCCCGGTGCTGGTGGATTCCAGCGCTGCAGTGGCACGTATCTACAATATCAATTCCTTGCCTACTTCGTTCTTCATCGCGCCAGATGGAGTCATCCGCGAGATAGTCATCGGCGGGCCAATGAGCGAAGCAAGCATTCGGTCACGCGTCGAAGCGCTCTGGAAGTAGCATGTTTCCCATTCTGCACATCGGGCCATTGGCTGTTCAGGCACCGGGGTTGTTTCTGCTGGCCGGTTTGTGGCTGGGAATGAGCCTGGCCGAGCGGCACAGTTTGCAATTCGGGGTCAGGAAAGCCCATCTCAGCGACGTGGTTTTCTGGGGGACGCTGGCCGGCCTGCTGGCTGCCCGGTTGACGTTCGTGGTACAGCACGCGGAGGCCTATCTGCACGCTCCCTTGAGTGTGTTTGCGCTGGACAGTGCCGCGCTCACGCCCTGGGGCGGTTTCGTCGGGGCTGGCCTGATTGCTCTGGGGCTGGCGCAGCGCCGGGGGATAGCGCTTTGGGCTTTGCTGGATGCGCTTACGCCGCTTTTTGCCGTGCTGGGAATCGCCATCCCGCTGGCAAACCTGGCCTCTGGAAACGGCTACGGCATCCCTACCGCGCTCCCGTGGGGGATTCCGCTCTGGGGGGCAACGCGTCATCCGGTACAGGTGTACGAATTCATCGCGGGGGTGTTGATTCTTATGGATGTGTGGCCGTCGTACGGCAGTGTGCCGCCCCGCCCGGACGGGCGTACTTTTCTGCGTTTTGTCGCCCTTACCGCCGGGGCACGGCTCTTTTTGGGGGTCTTCCGCGCCGACGTGCCCGCGCTGGTGGGCGGGCTGCGGGTGACTCAGGTTGCGGCATGGCTGGTGCTGGCGGCCGCCTTGTTTTTCACTCATCGTCAGACATCACAGCCTGAGGAGGCGTAATCATGCATGCTTCACTTCAGGGAAAGACCTATCTGGTCACGGGCGGAGCACGCCGGGTAGGGGCTGCCATTGCAGAAGGTATTGCTCACGCCGGGGGGAATGTGATTATCCATTATGGACATGCCGAGGAGGATGCTCAGGCTACAGCAGCCAGGATTCGAGCCCTCGGGCGTCAGGCATGGGTGCTTCAGGCCGATTTGAACGAACCGGCAGAGACCCAGTCTCTCGTGGAACGTGCCTGGGAGTGTGCCCCTCTCGATGGATTGGTGAACAACGCAGCAATTTTCGCCCCCCTGGGATGGAAAGACACCACACTGGAAACGTGGGAACAGCACCTGCGCATCAACCTGACGGCACCGTTCCTCCTTTCGCAGGCATTTGCGCGTCTGCTGCCACCGTACAAACACGGGCGCATTGTCAACATCCTGGATTGGCGTGCGTTACGTCCCGGTGCAGACCACTTGCCATACACCATCAGCAAGGCCGGGCTGGCAGCATTGACCCGCGCCCTGGCAGTGGCGTTGGGGCCGCACATAGCCGTTAACGGAATAGCCCTGGGGGCGATTCTCCCCCCCGCGGATGGCGGTGACACCCAAAAGGTCGTCTCAGGTCTTCCCAATCAGCGGTGGGCGGAACTTACTGAGGTACAACAAACGATGGTCTTCTTGCTGGGAGGCCCGGAATACATCGTGGGTGAAATCATCCACCTGGATGGTGGTCGTCACCTGATTTGAGGAGGCAGATATGGATAAAGTCCTTATCAAAGATTTGATTGCTCGCGGAATCATTGGCATCAATGACTGGGAGCGTGAAAAGAAACAAGAAATCCGCATCAACATCACCCTTTACGCGGATTTGCACCGCGCAGGGGAAAGCGATGATATTGCCGATTGCGTTAACTACCGCACAGTGGCCAAAAAGGCGCTGGCACATGCGGAAAGTGCGGAACGCTACACGGTGGAGGCTTTGGCAGCCGATATAGCCCGCCTGTGCCTGGATGAGCCAGGGGTACAGCGCGTGCTGGTGCGCGTGGAAAAGCCTGGAGCGGTGCGCTTTGCTGATTCAGTAGGAGTGGAAATTGAGCGCACACATGCTGATTTCGCCTGAAGACGTATATCTCAGCCTGGGGAGTAACATTCAGCCGGAGGAAAATCTGCCACGCGCTTTGCGTTTGCTGGCGCGGCAAGTGGAGGTGGTTGCAGTTTCCAGAGTATGGGAAACCCCACCCGAAGGGGTAGAGGGGCCGGCATTTTGTAACGCGGCAGCCCATATCCGCACGCCACTGTCTGCCAAGCAATTGAAGTGGGAGGTGCTGCGCCCTATTGAGACTGCCCTGGGGCGGGTACGAGGCGATGACAAATTTGCTCCCCGCCCTATAGACCTGGATATCATTCTGTACGCCGGGAAGGTACTTGAACCGGATTTGTGGCGCTTCGCCTACCTCGCCATTCCTCTCGCTGACCTGTTACCAGAGTGCCGTCATCCTGTTAGCGGAACACGGCTTTCACAAATTGCTCAACGCATGTTTCCCCATGCTCATTTTCAGGAACGCCCTGATATTCCCTTTGAGGTGTAAACACCCGTCCACGCCGAAGTAAACAGCGTCCAAATGCCAACATCATAGCAAAATGGGGCAGCATCAAACAAAAAAATATGCTATAAAAGAAGTACCAGAGAATGTCCAGTGGAAAACGAGCAACAAGGCTGGTAGCAGGCCATGAACAAGGAGAACGCCCCATGAAAAAAATTCTACGCAGTACAGAGTTGTTCGCCGGCTTATCAGATGAAGAACTTGAGGAAGTAGAAAGCATCTGTGAAAAGCGTCAATACCGCAAAGGCGAACTCATTACACGCCAGGGAGAAGCAGGAGACGCGTTGTTTGTGGTGGCAGAAGGATTCGCCGAGGTGGTTCTTCCCTCCCCAGGCGATGCCTCTGACCAGGTGCTGGTACAACTAGGCGGCGGGCAGGTTATCGGGGAAATGGCTTTGATTGATGGCGGTCCGCGCTCTGCAACAGTACGGGCCGTGACAGACCCAACGACCATAGCAGTAATTGGACGCGAGTCCTTTGAGACGCTGTGTGAGCGCAACACGCGCATCGGTTATCTGGTGATGCGGAATCTGGCTGCAGACCTGTCTTTCAAGTTGCGCCACAAAAATTTGAGCGAGCAGGAAAAGGGGGTGTGATATGGCTATCTACAAAATCAGTTACGTAGTCACAGGGAAACCGCACCCCGGCGCCATAGTCAATGCCGAGGAGAAACCCCAGATAGGCGATAGAATCACGCTGGGGAACGAAGAATTCGAGGTAGTGGAGGTGCTGGATTTAATGCCGGCACGCGGTAATTTCCATTTTTTGCATGTTACCTGCAAGCCCGTGGAGGCCTCATCGCCATAAGGTATCCAGAGCCTCTCAAGGCACGACAAAAAAAGGCGGACTGGTATCAGTCCGCCTTTTTTGTACATGGAATGGCGTTACCCGATTTCGGGTTCAATCAGCCCATAGGTGCCGTCACGCCGGCGATAGAGCACGTTGATAGCGCTGGTATTTGCATTGTAAAACACAAAGAAGTTATCGTGTCCCAGCAATTGCATTTGCTCCACGGCTTCGAGTTCATCCATGGGGAGCAGGGTAAAGCGTTTGCGACGTGCAATGATTGGCTCTTCTTCTTCCTCTTCTTCGAGGGGGGGTAATTCGGCAAAGGCGGTATCTTCGGGGCGAGGCTCTCGGCCGCGATACCGTTTTCCCTTGTAGCGCTGAATACGGCGCTGCATCTTATCCAATGCAGCGTCGATGGCAGCGAAAATGGTGTCAGCGCTTTCTTCAGAGCGCAGAATGTAACCGCGTCCGCGGACGGTGATTTGCGCCACGTGGCGGTCATTGGCACTACGAGCAGATTTGACATGGGCCAGGTCTACCCGCGCTTCGTCAATATTGCTCAAATAACGGTCAAGTTTGCCGACTTTTTTGTTGACGTACTCTTCGATGCGTTCGGACAGGTTGAGATTGCGGGTGTAGATTTCGACTTCCAGCGTCATGAGAAAACACCTCCTGAAAATTAAGCGGGGGCCAATGACAACACCGATACGTTTCTCACGGACTTTGGGTATGAGACACGGCCCGCGCCACGGTTAAAGCATAGACCGTGCGTGCGCCTGCCTCATACAAAGCCGTAGCACAGGCGTTTAGCGTCGCGCCTGTGGTCGCCACATCATCTATCAGCAGCACGTCTTTGCCAGTGACCTGAGAGGGCACAGCCCGAAAGGCACCGGCGACGTTCTGCTGACGTTCCCGCCAGGAAAGGTCAACCTGAGAGCGGGTGTGTCGAATCCGTTCCAGGGCCTGCGGTTTGTAGGGGACTTGCAGTGCCAGTGCAAGAGGCAGAGCAAACAGCCCTGCCTGATTATAGCCGCGCTCTTTGCGTCGGCGAGCACTTAATGGAACGGGTATGACCATGTTAAGGTGCCATTGCAATGTACGTTGGTAAAAATCTATCAGGGAAACCGCCAGTGCATCGGCCAGCGCCAAGTCACGGCGGTATTTGATATGGTGCAAGGCAGTACGCAAGGGATCTGCAAAGACTGCCCAGGAGCGTAATTGTTTGAAAGCCGGAGGCTGTTCCTTACAACGGGAACAGATACCTTCTTCACGGCAGGGTGTTCCACAACGGCGACATAACGGCGGGCTAAGGGGCTGCACCTGCCCGGCGCAGGTAGCACACCAGCGAGTCCCTGGAGCGCCGCATCCGGCGCATGTGGGAGGGAAAATCCCATCCAGGGCACGCCACACCGTGCGGTATACCCCGTACCACACCGCGGTCACCCCGCGAACATGGCACCCAGGGCGGAATGCATCAAAATCAAGGCTGCGGGACCAAGAAGCACAATCATCAGGGACGGGAAAATCAAGAACACCATAGGGAAGAGCATTTTTACAGGTGCCTGGTGTGCCTGTTCTTCAGCAGCCTGACGGCGGCGTATACGCATTTGCTCCGATTGAATGCGCAAGACTTTGGCCATACTGACACCCAATTGCTCACTTTGAATGACAGCAGCAACGAAACTGCTCATTTCGGCCACGCCCAGGTTATCAGCCATGTCGCGCAAGGCCTCACGACGCAGTTTGCCCAATTGCACCTCACGAATGACCCGTCCAAAGGCCA
The DNA here is from genome assembly GCA_034435695.1 of Anaerolineales bacterium. Taxonomy (GTDB): domain Bacteria; phylum Chloroflexota; class Anaerolineae; order Anaerolineales; family DRKV01; genus DRKV01. Next base: position 6,128 of record DAOTWV010000240.1, read on the forward strand.
ATGCCAGTTCGTTATCCCACTTTTCATTGACTTTTGCCATAGCCGCATCGAAGCCCAGGCCAGCCTCGACACAAATGGTCAACAGGTCAAGGGCATCGGGCATGGCTTTACGGATGGCATCTTGTCGGCGGGTAATCTGGCTGGAAAGCCACATTTCTGGCAAGAAAAAGCCCAGGATAGCCATGGGCAACCCAAATATCAGCCCGCGCCCATCCATGAAACTTCCTGGGGGGGCTAAACGCCCAACGATAATGAACACTCCCCCCAGGGCCAGGCCAGCAACGCGAAGCCCCCAGAAGACGGTGGGGTCCAATGACTTTCCGGCGCGCTCCAGTTTGAGCGTGGTGTTTTGAATGGCGTTTTGCGGCGTAAAGCGGAGTATGAACTCCCCCATACGTCGCGCCATGGGGATGAAGATGCGCTCTCGTAGGGGCTGGGAAAGTTCCAGTTCCTCCAGGGAAACGGGTTCACCGCGTTCGGCAAATTCTTCCAGGCGTGCTTGAATGGGGTCCTCGGCTGTGTCAGAACGCAGCCCCACCACAACCAGGATAACCGCGCCAATGACCACTACAGCCAGAATAATCCATAACCAAAGCATCTTCTCTGCCTCCTGCAATCGATTCGCAGCGTATCAGGTGCGCAAAATCACACTTCGATATCTGCGATTTTGTTCATTGCAAAGTAGCCGGCGATAATCATTCCTATGCCGCATCCCAACATGCCCAGGCCGCACACCCGGTTTTCGGGCAGGAAGAAATTCATCATGTATGAACGATTAATCATCCACAGGAAAAGCCCCAGTGCGATAGGCAGGACAGACAACATGCGGCCTGAATACATCACTTGCGAAGTAAGCACCCGGATTTCGCCTTTAATGCGCACGCGCTCTCGAATCGTAAAGGAAATGGTATCCAGTACTTCAGCCAGGTTACCACCGACTTCTCGCTGCACGTTGATAGCCGTCACCACCAGGTCCAGGTCATCGCTGGGGACACGCCGCAGCAGGTTATCCAGGGCACGCTCCATGGGGATACCCAGTTGCATTTCCTGCACCACCCGGCGGAATTCATCAGAGATGGGAGGGGGCAATTCTTTACTGACGGCCTCCATTGCCTGCATGGTGGAATAGCCAGCCCGCAAACCGTTGACCATCAGGTTCAGCATGTCTGCCAACTGGTCGTTGAAACGCTCCAGGCGTTTACCCTGCATGCGCTTGAGGTACAAATTCGGGATAAAGGAACCGACAACCGCACCGGCCAGCGAAATGGCGGGTTTCAAGGGGCCATCTGGTGCAATGGCAAAGTACGTCACTACCGCGGTGCCAAAGGCAGCAATGATACGCACTGCTACGAACTCGCCTGGTTTGAGTTTCAGGTCGGCTTGCGCCAGAGCCCGAGCGATACGTTCCCCTCGCTGGGAGCCTTCAACGCGGCGATTGAGCCAATCGGTGAGGAAAGATTTCTGCTCTGTTTGGGCGGTTGCCGCTTCCCGTAGTTCGGCTTCGTCCTCCAGGTAACGTCCCAGGCGGTCCTCAACCAGCGAGCGCTCCGTGCGCGCGGAAATTACGGCGCCAGCAATCAGCAACCCAAGGGCTACAATGCCACCAACAATCAGCAACGTAACAGCCATACTAATCCCGTTTCCTCGTTTTCTCAGCGACGACGTGAACCAATGCCAAAGATGGACGGCGGCAGGTGAATGCCAGAGGCTTCGATTTTCTCCATGAATTTAGGACGCAGGCCTGTGGGGCGCAGCCGCCCAACTACCTTGCCTTGCTCATAGCCTACCTGTTCGAAGACGAAGATGTCCGTCGTGGTGATGACATCGCCTTCCATGCCGCTGACCTCGGTAATGTTGACCACTTTACGCGTGCCATCACGCATGCGCTCTTGATGCACGATGAGGTCTACGGCTGAGGCAATCTGCTCTCGAATAGCCCGCTGTGGCAATTCGACGCCAGCCATAAGGGCCATGGTTTCCAGACGGGCGAGGGTATCTCGCGGGCCGTTGGAGTGTGCCGTGGTCATCGAACCATCGTGACCAGTGTTCATGGCCTGCAGCATATCCAGCGCAGCACCATCGCGAATCTCGCCTACGATGATGCGGTCGGGGCGCATACGCAAGGCATTGACTACCAGGTCCCGAATGGTGACCTCCCCTTTCCCTTCAATGTTGGGCGGGCGGGATTCCAGTGTGACGACATGCTCCTGGCGCAATTGCAATTCGGCGGCGTTTTCGATGGTGAGAATGCGTTCATCTGGGGGAATAAACCCGGACAGGATGTTCAACAAAGTGGTCTTACCAGAACCCGTACCGCCAGAGATAACAATGTTCAGCCGGGCTTTCACGCAGGCTTCCAGGAACTGCACTGCTTCTTCGGTGATGGAGCCAAACTGGATAACCTGTTCGATGGTTAGAGGGTTCTTGAAGAATTTACGGATGGTAAGTACCGGCCCCACGAGGGAGAGAGGGGGAATGACCGCGTTTACACGCGAACCATCGGGTAAGCGAGCATCCACATAAGGCTGCGATTCGTCAATGCGGCGTCCCATGGGGGCCACAATGCGGTCAATGATGCGTGCCACGTGTTCATCACTCTCGAAGGTAATCGGCACCCGGTGCAATCGCCCTTTACGCTCTACGTAAATGTTCTTGGCGCCGTTTACCATAATTTCAGTGATGTCGTCATCCTCGAGTAACGGCTGCAGGGGGCCAAACCCCAGGATATCTGCCGCAATTTGCTCAAAGAGACGATGCTTTTCCGGGCGGGTGAGGATGATATTTTCTTCGGCAAGCACCTGCTCAAACAATTCCTGGATGGTTGCGCGCACCTCGGCCACGCGCGAAACATCCATCGTGGGGTCAATTTCCGCCAGAAGCCTGTTCTGCACCCGGGCTTTCAGGTCAGAAAGTGTATCTCGTTGTTTGGTTGCTCCCGGCGGCACAGCCCGTCGAGACTGCAACGCCCCCAGGCGGGAGGTACCTTTACCGCTCCCACCCCCCTCAGGTTTCTGAGGGCCTTTGCCTCCCCCCTGGTTTTGCTCAATTCTCTTGAGTAAAGACATGCTTACTGCCTCCTGACCAAAATTACCGGCTCAAAACTATTCTTCTTGTCTGGCTTTTTCCAGTTCACTCAACCGCTGTCGAATTTCACCCGCCAGCGCCAAAATCCGCTGGGCGACAGGACGCGATTTGTCTTTCAGCATGAATGGAATACCCCGGTTGACCGAGGGCACGACTACGGAAGGCTCCAACGGAATGACTGCACTGACAGGGTGTTTGAAGTTCTCACCAACTCGCTCCGGAGTGATGTTGATGCGGCGGTCGAAACGGTTCATCACCAGCAATACTTGCTGGCGGTTGATTTGCATTACGTCCACCAGGTCGAGAAAGATGCGAGCGCTCTTGATAGCAGGGATGTCCTGGGTGGTAATCAGGACGGTAACATCCATCTCATCCAACGCGCTCAACACCGTTTCCGAAAGGTAAGAGGATGTATCAACGACGATATAGGAGAACATGCGGCGCAGGTAACGCAAGATTTTGGCAAATTGCTCTGGCGATACCTGTTCAGCATACTCCGGCCTGGGGGGAGCGGCCAACACCTTGATTCCCGATGGGTTGTGTGTAAGCAAGACCTCGTTGACTACTTCCTGGTCAATCTCATCAGCACGAGGGGCCAGGTCCAACACTGTGTTGCGCGGCTGCTCGTTCAAAAATACGGCTACATCACCAAACTGCAGGTTTCCATCTACGATAACTGTGGGGGTATCGGGGTTATGCAATGTGACAGCAAGGTTGGTGGCCACAGTGGTGGACCCCGTACCTCCTTTGGGACTATAGACCACAATGATTTTGCCCAAACTGGCCAGGGCTGTGCGGCTCAAGCCACCAGGCTCTCCTGCACGCGGGGTACTGCTCACCGCGGCCAGTTTTTCCTTCTCCGAAAGCGCCATCTTCCCGGCCCGACGCACAGCAGAGGTCAACTCATCCACCGTTGGGGGTTTCGCCAGGAAGTCTCGTGCGCCTGCCAGCATGGCCCGCCGCATGTAATTGGGGTCATTTTGCACAGAGAGGATAACAATCTGTACATAGGGCAGGATTTCTTTAATTTTTTCGGTAGCAGTGATGCCATCCATGTCCGGCATGTTGATATCCATCAACACGACATCCGGGCGAGTCTCCTTTGCCAGTTGAATGGCTTCTTTACCACTTCGGGCTGCACCAACAACCTCTACATCACTTTCAAATTGCAAAAGTTTGCGTACGTTCTCTCTGGTTTCAGCAATATCATCAACTATCAAAACATGGATGGTATTCTCACTCATGCATTCTCTCCGCGTAATGCAAATGGAATGGCTATGCGGTAACAGGGCCGATATCTTCCGGGACGAGAAGACACTTAAAGGCGTGTTCCGATTCGATTATACACCGAAGTACACCAGGCTGTCATATGAAATCTGGGAAAGGGGTATCCCACCTTACCAGCACGTACCCCTTTCCCAGGACACTCCACAGTCAACACCTTGTTGACAGATTATTGCGTAGGTGTAGGCAAAGGTTTATCGTTAGGCAATTCCGGTGCCTGCAATTTTTGGACATTCGGTTCTATGCCATAAGGAAGTTTTGCCGGCATAGGGATGTTGTATGTATCCATCAAGTATTGCAGGGTAACCGGTTGCGTGGGTACCAGTTCGTTGGGGTCGGGGATAGCAGAACGGAGAGCAAGGCTCATTTCCGCGCCGGCGTAAATCAGGTAGTTCAGCGTCACAGCATCCTGCGGGGAAACCATCAAGGTAATGACATCCGGCGGACGTGTAACTTGCTGGGCTTGCGGCGTAGCCTGGGGAGAGGGATTTTGTCCCGGCTGCGTCCCTGGAGGGGTCGTTCCTGGTTCAGCCGCATTGGCACCCTGCTGTTGGTCTGTTGCCTGATTCTGGTCACCGAATGTACCCACACCGAGCACAACCACATCCCGCAGGATTGCCTGGCTAACCATGCGCGGGCGTTGGGGCTCGGAAGGCAGAACGTAGAACGGTAACCCCAGCACAGGGTCAATCTCCGTGCGACCAATGACTGCTGAACGGCCGCCACCCACAACCTGAGCCGCGACGTTGGTGGTGCTCCCCTTGATGGTGCCTGTGGATTGGTCTACTTCACCACTGGCACCGGCCTGAGCCTGGTATTCCACGTCCCCAGGGCTGACCACCCCGCCAGTCAAGTTTGGCAAGATGGTCTGGAAATCTGTGTCAATGTCTACCAGCAGGAGGGTAGCAATCACGTCTACGTGGTCGCCTGGTTCAGGGGCATAGGAAACCGCGGACAAACGGCTGATGGGAATAGAGACAGCCACTTTGCCAGGGTCAATGGCCAACGCCCAGTTGGAACCACCCAGCGGAACCTGCTGGTCAATATCCACCAGCAC
>DAOTWV010000241.1:0-5716 GCA_034435695.1 Anaerolineales bacterium
CCTTTTCCGACTTCGCTCTCGACGCTGATGCGGCCGCCGTGCCCTTCGACGATTTTCTTGCAGATGGAAAGCCCCAGGCCGGTGCCCTGGGCCATTTGCTCCGAGCCGGGGACGCGGTAGAACTTCTGGAACAGGTTTTCCAGCCCTTCTGGGGGAATGCCGCGGCCGGTATCCTGCACGCTGATGCGCACTTCCTGGGGGGCGGATTCGGCCTTCAGGGTGATGTGACCGCCCTGGGGGGTGTACTTGATGGCGTTGCTCAACAGGTTGATGAGTACCTGTTTGATTTTTCCACGGTCAACTGTGAGCGTGGGAAGAGTGGAGGCGATATTCACCCGCAGGGTTTGTTGTTTTTCCAGGGCTTTGGTGCGCATGATGGTGGCGCATTCATCCAGTAAAGCCGGCACCTGGACGTTTTCCACATGATATTGCACGCGCCCGGATTCCAGGCGTGCCAGGTCGAGGAACGAAGTTGCCAGTTCCGAAAGCCGCCGGGATTCGTTTTGGATGGTGCGCAACAGGAGGTGTCGCTGGTCTTCCGATAGTTCTGGACGTTCCAGCAGGTGGGCAGAGGTGGCGATACTGCCCAGGGGGGTGCGTAATTCGTGCACGAATTCTGCAATCAGGTCGGATTGCTGGAACAGACGGCTGTTTTCGATGGCGATAGCGGCCTGTGCGCCAAGCACGCTGAGCACATCGCGGTCTTCTTCAGTGAATTCCCCCCCTTTTTTGTTGATGGCTTCGAGAGCGCCGACGACCTTGCCTTTGGCGACGAGCGGCACCCCCAGCAAGGAGTGGGTCAAAAAATTGGTGTTTTGGCTGATTTTGGCGAAATGGCGCTGGTCTTTGCTGACATCGTTGATGATGACGGGCTGCTGGTTGCGCACAATCCAGCCGGCCAGGCTGTCCATAGGGACGACAAGCCCGCGCATCAGGGGTTCGGTCAGATTGGTTGCGGCCTGGAAGTAAAGTTCCTGCAAACGGTCATCGTAGAGCAAAATGGAGGCTGCCTCTGCTTCGCAAACATCGGCGGCAGCCTGGACGATATGCTGTAACAGGGTATCCAGGTCTAGCGTGGAGGCCAGGTCACGACTGATTTCTAACAGGCGGTGATATCGTTGTACCAGGGCGTGGGCATTGGTTGCATCAAGCATGCTGAATTTCCTGAACCAGTTTGGGGAGTAAGGCCGCCACGTCGCCGCGCAAGATGACTTCTGCGCGCACATCAAGGTAGGTGGGGGCTTTGTTGATGATGACCATCGGGGTGCCGCGGTTGATAGCCTGCATGGGCAGCCCTGCAACAGGCATGACAGTGAGTGAAGAACCGGCTACCAGAATGAAATCGCAGGTGCGGACTGCCTCCTGGGCCTGATACCAGGTTTGGACGGGGAGTTGTTCTTCGAACAAAATGATATCGGGCTTGAGAATACCCCCGCATTGGTCGCAGCGGGGGATAGTGCCCTGGTGCAGGTAAGCCTCCATGTAGTCGTTGGCGCTGGCCTTGCGGTAGCAGCGGATGCAGGTAAGGGTGCGTAAACTACCGTGTACTTCCAATACGTGCTGTGCGCCAGCGCGTTGGAGCAGGCCGTCCACGTTCTGGGTAATGATGGTTTGAATGTGCCCCAGGTTTTGCAACGCGACAAGGGCGGTATGCGCCGGGTTGGGATGTGCGCTCTGCATCTCCAGGGCTATTTCCCTTAGCCAGGCGAAGAATTTTTCGGGGTGATATCGGAAGGAGTGCAGGGAAGCCACTTCCATCGGGTCATACCGTTTCCACAGCCCGCTGTCGCGGGAACGGAAATCGGGAATACCAGATGGGGTGGAGATACCCGCGCCTGTGAGGGCTACTCCCTGGTGTGCAGCGCGCAACAGGGAGGCTGCTTTTTGGATGCCTGCATCCAGTGTCGTTCTCATGAAGCCGCTTCAAGAACCATATCGGCCAGTTTGGTGAATTGTTGTGCGGTCAAACTGTTATGCTGGTACAGTACCGCGGGGGTATTGCGGATATTGGCCTGGTAAAGCAGTTCTGGGGCAGGGGTGAAAAGCACGGCGATGCGCTCGTTCAACTCTTCCTGCACCTGGCTCCACGACATCTGGATATCGGAGCGGATACGGTTTACCAATACCACCTGACGCCGGCCTGCCCCGATGCCCATCTCGTTCAGGTCCTCGAACAGCGCCTTTGCCTGAGCCAGGGTAGATGGGATGGGTTCAACTACCACGATAACGCGGTCGCACATGGGCAGGACGGCTTCTGCAATGGGGGTAATGGCTGCTCCCAGGTCCAAAACCAGGTAATTGCAGGTGTAGGCCAGCGTGCGTGTGAGTGAGGCAAAAGACTTGCTTTCCGCCATGAGACGGGCATCTTTGGGCTGGTAGGAAGCCAGCAAGAAACGCACTCCGCTTTGATGGGCTACCAGGTGTGGTTCGATAGCACGGGTGCTGAGTTCGCTGGTCTGGCGGCGAATGAGTTGATTGAGGCCCTCGGGTTTGGTGTACCCCAGTGTAAGCCCGATGGTGCCCTGTCCGGGACGATATTCGGCGACGATGGTGCTCTTTTTGGCGCGGGAACGCAACATCACCCCCAGGTTGAGCGCCACAGTGGTGACTCCCAGCCCGCCTTTGGGAGCCATGATGCCAATGGTGTGGGCTTTCTCCTGAATGACAACGGGAGTCGATGGTTCCACGGCTGCGGCCATGCGGCTTTTGGCAGTGCGTGCCAGCACGGCCTTGATGTGCGCCAGCAACTCCCTCGGTTGGGTCGGTTTGGTCAGGTAATCGTCTGCGCCGGCCTCGAAGCCAGTGACCTTGTCGTCAATCTGGCTTTTGGCAGTAAACATGATGATAGGGATGGTAAGCGTATTGGGGTCACTGCGTAACTTGCGCGTCACCTCATACCCGTCCATGTCTGGCATCATCACATCCAGGATGATAAGGTCGGGCTGCTCTTTCATCGCCATAGTGAGCGCCTGACGTCCACTGTTGGCTGCTACAATTTCATAGCCGTTGCGTTGCAACATCAACCCAACCAGACGCAGGGTATCCACATCATCGTCTACTACCAGAATTTTTTCAGGCATTGATGACTCCTTGGGGAAAATACGCAATGAGGCCAGAGCCTGTATGTCCTAATTGTACTCTACGCCTAGAGATGTAGCAAATAATTTTGTTTTGTGTGGCAATTGATTGCAATGACGAGGGGATTCGCGCAGGTGCACACCGGACAACAGGTATAATCAGCGCATGGAAACCCATGTGCGAGCGTTTTGGGAGCAATATGGCCTTTCAGCGCAGCGCCTTACCCTGGTGGGTGTTTCTGGCGGCGCGGACAGTCTGGCATTATTGAGTGCCATGCATGCGGCGGGCCTTCCGGTAGCAGTCGCACACTTCGACCATGCTCTGCGCCCTGAATCGGCAGCCGATGCCCGCTATGTCCAGGAGGTATGTCACGCGATGGGGGTGCCAGTGGTCGTGGGACGTGCTGATGTGCGTGCCATGGCGCAGGAGCAACATTTGTCTTTGGAAGATGCTGCCCGCCGGGTGCGTTACGCCTTTCTCTTTACCCAGGCGGAGAAACAATCCGCCCAGGCGGTGGCCGTTGCGCATACTGCCGATGACCAGGTGGAAACCGTGCTCATGCACCTCTTGACGGGCAGCGGACTGGATGGATTGCGCGGTATGCAACCCTGTTTTCTGCCCAATCCGTGGAGTGAACACATCCCGCTGGTGCGCCCCTTGTTGCGAGTCACCCGTCAGGATGTGTTGCGCTGGTGTCGCCAGCAAGGATTGCAACCCCTGGCAGATGCCACCAACCAGGACCGGCGCTTCCTGCGCAATCGCCTGCGTCTGGATGTTTTGCCGCTTCTGGAAACCTGCAACCCTCAGGTGCGTGCGGCGCTGCTTTCTGTGGCGCAACTGGCCGAAGATGCCGAAGAGGCGCTTGCCCAATGGGCGCTGGAAGCCGGGGAGGTCTGTGTGCGGCGACGTGCCTCTGGCTGTGTACAGGTGGATGTGACCGCCCTGCGAGCGCTTCCGCGGGCAGTGCAGCAACGAGTGTTACGCCATACGCTGCGCGCGTTGGGGGGTGACCTGAGAGAACTGGGCTATGCGGGGCTGGAGCGCGTGCGAACTTTGTCGTCGGGACACCTGCCTTTGCCGGGCGGGTTGCGCGCCGTACGGGATAGCGATGGCCTGTGGTTGTTGGTGGATGGCGTACACCCGCCAACAGATGACTGGCCTCAGGTGGACGCCGCGACCAGAGAGAGGCTGCCTGTGCCAGGGGAAGTTGCCATGGCCGGCGGGTGGCGCATCCGTGCCCAATGGGTGGAGGACATCCCCGCGGCGCTGGCTGCCGCCCAGGGAAACGAGAACCCCTTCCAGGCGTGGCTGGCATTGCGAGAACGGGACACTGTGCTGCGGATTGCCGTGCCACAACCAGGGGTGCGGCTGCGCCCTTTGGGGATGAGGGGGCACACTGTCAAGGTTTTTGACCTGATGAGCAATGCGCACATTCCCCGACGGGTTCGCGCCCATTGGCCGCTGGTCTATGCCGGAGATTCCGTGGCCTGGGTGCCGGGGCTGCACATGGACGAGGCCTTTCGCTTATCCTCGCACACGCCCAGGGCTGTCTTCCTGCGTTGCTGGCGAGCGGATACCCTCGGCCAGACGGGATAACTTGTTGCGCACCTCGCGCCACTGAATGGCAGAAATTCCCAATTTCTGGCGGATTTTATCGTGTTCGATACCGTTGAGGTAGTCCAGCAGGGCGCACGTCCAGCGACACATTTCAAACGAAATGTGTTTTTCCAGACCGGTTTCCTTGCTCAAATCTTCCAGCAAGTATTCCAGGCGGCGTTGTGACCAGGGAAAGACGACATCTTCGATGTGGTACTGGGCTGCATACAGGGGGTATGCCGAGACCCAATCCGGGGGAAGAGGAATTTTGCGCTCTTTGTAGCGGTGCTGGGGGCTGGCGTAACGCACGAAGAGGTAGGCCCCTTCAGGGGCATCCAGGGCAAGGTGATTGACTTTGATGGCGCGCAGTTCGCTCTTTTTCACACCTGTGTGAATGAGTAAATTGAAGAGCATGAAATAGCGGCGGTCAGGACGCGGCCCTTCCATGTGCGCCCATGCTGCTTGCATAACGGTATCCACTTCTGCAGGAGTGAGGACGGTCGGGAGTGGGCTGGTGACGGTACGCTGGACGACTTTTTCCGCAGGGTTGGCAAGCACGACGCCATATTGATGCAGCCAGCGAAAAAAGGCTTTGATAGAGGTGATACGGCGCGCCAGCGTCTTGGCGCTGCATGGTACCCCGCGCTTGTGTTGCATCCAGTCGAGAAAGTTGTTGATGTCTGTCGTGGTGACTTCGCCCAGCGGATAAGCCGGGGGAAGGTACTCTGCAAGCATGTGGACATCGGCGGTGAATGCCTTGATGGTGTGTGGGGAGCGTCCCTGGTCGTTCAAGTAGATGCGCCAGGCTTCGATGGCGGGCTTGAGAGGGGTGTGGGGGTTCAAATGGGCGGTTTCCTCGTTCATGATGCCTCCGTTTGCGTATAGTCGTGTTGCGTATAGTGTAGCCGTAAACGTGATACTTGTCAATTTTGCCTGACCTGTTTAATGACGCAGAAAAGCGGCAGATGAATCCGCACCGACATTTGCAAAGTCGCCCTCCGGTGACTGGAGGGGAATCTGCGCAGGCAGGTCAATGTTGCCG
>DAOTWV010000242.1:0-5496 GCA_034435695.1 Anaerolineales bacterium
GTGGTCGTCGCTCCCGATGGCAGCCTCTTCATCTCCGATGACGCTTCCGGCGTGGTGTATCGTCTGACCTACACGGCGCCCTGACGTTCCCTGCCGCACACAGCACCCTGCACACCTCTGACGAGAGAAGCCGACCGATGAATGCTACCCCACTTCCTGTCAACCAGATATTGGCCGGGGATTGTGTCGAGGTGTTGGCCGCCTTGCCGGAGAAATCGGTGGATGTGATTTTCGCCGACCCGCCGTACAACTTGCAATTGCGGCAGGAACTCTACCGTCCCAACATGACCAGGGTGGACGCGGTCAATGACGGCTGGGACCGCTTCGACAGTTTCCAGGCCTACGATGAATTCACGCGTGCCTGGCTCTCTGCCTGCCGGCGTGTCCTCAAGGACACCGGTACCATTTGGGTGATTGGCTCCTACCACAACATCTACCGCGTCGGCGCGCTCATGCAGGATTTGGGGTACTGGATACTCAACGATGTCGTGTGGGTGAAGACCAACCCCATGCCCAACTTCCGCGGGGTGCGCTTCACCAACGCACACGAAACACTGATTTGGGCCAGCAAGGCACGCGGCGCAAAGTACACCTTCAACCACCACGCCATGAAGGCCTTCAATGACGGCAAGCAGATGCGCAGCACATGGGTATTGCCCATCTGCTCAGGTGCAGAGCGCATAAAAATCAACGGCAAAAAAGCGCACTCCACCCAAAAGCCCGAAGCACTGCTCTACCGCGTCATCCTCTCCTCCACGCGCCCCGGCGATGTCGTCCTCGACCCCTTCTTCGGCAGCGGAACCACCGGGGCTGTTGCCCGTAAACTGCACCGCCGCTGGATTGGCATCGAGCAGGAAGAAAAGTACCGCCGCATCGCCTGGGAACGCATCAACGGAATCATCCCCGAACCTTACGCCGGCGAAGTCTTCGACCTCAGCGACAAAAAACGCCTGGCCCCCAGGGTGGCCTTCAGCCGCCTGCTCGAAGCAGGCTACCTCGCCCCCGGCCAGACCCTGTATTTTCGTCAGAACCGCGCCCAGACAGCCCGTATCCGCGCCGATGGGAAACTCGTTTTGCCCGATGGCACCGTCGGCTCCATCCATCAAATGGGCAGCCACCTGATGAACGGCAGCCCCTGTAACGGCTGGCAGCACTGGTATTTTTCCGCATCCGATGGTACCCTCCACGTACTTGACGAACTGCGCGAGCGATACCGCCAGGAATACCTGCCCGCCTCCCAAACCCTCTCACCCCCCAGCGAACCCAGGTACCAGCCATGAGCGAAAAATTCTATCTCGGACGCATCTTCGACCCCCAAAGCGGACAAACCACCGCCGACCCGCTGCACTACGACCCCGATGACCTGACCACCCACGCCGTCGTCGTCGGCATGACCGGCAGCGGCAAGACTGGCCTGTGCGTTGACCTGCTCGAAGAGGCCGCCTTGCAGGGCATTCCCGCCCTGATGATTGACCCCAAGGGCGATATCACCAACCTGCTGCTGCACTTCCCCGACCTGCTCCCCGCCGATTTCCAGCCCTGGGTGAACGCTGACGAAGCCCGCCGGGAGGGCAAATCCCTCGAACAGGCCGCCCAGGAAACCGCCGACCTGTGGCGCAACGGGCTGGCAAAGTGGGGCATCGGCGCCGACCGCCTGCGCGCCCTCCAAAATTCTGCCGAATTCGCCGTCTACACCCCCGGCTCGGATGCCGGCATCCCCATCAGCATCCTGGCCTCGCTGCAGGCGCCTCCCATCCCCTGGGAAGAGAACCGCGAACTGCTGCGCGAAAAAATCTCCGGCACCGTCACCGCCCTGCTGGGGCTGGTCGGCATGACCGACGTAGACCCCGTGCGCTCGCGCGAACACATCCTGCTCAGCAACATCTTCGAGCACGCCTGGAGCCAGGGCAAAGACCTCGACCTGGGCGAACTCATCATGCAGGTGCAAAACCCGCCCTTCCCCAAATTGGGCGTCTTCGATGTGGAGACTTTCTACCCCGGCAAAGAGCGCTTCGAACTCGCCATGCTGCTCAACAACATCCTGGCCTCGCCCGCTTTCCAGGCCTGGATTGAAGGCCAGCCGCTGGACATCGGCGCGCTGCTCTACGCCCCGGATGGCCGCCCGCGGCACAGCGTCTTCTACATCGCCCACCTGAGCGAAGCCGAGCGCATGTTCTTCGTCACCCTGCTCTACTCGGCCGTCGAAACCTGGATGCGCACCCAGCCCGGCACCACCACCCTGCGCGCCCTGGTCTACTTCGACGAAATCTACGGCTACCTGCCGCCCACCGCCAACCCACCCTCCAAAACCCTCATGCTGCGCATGCTCAAGCAGGCGCGCGCCTTCGGCGTGGGGCAGGTGCTCGTCACGCAGAACCCGGTGGACGTGGACTACAAGGCGCTTTCCAACGCCGGCACGTGGTTCATCGGCAAACTGCAAACCGACCGCGACAAGGAACGTCTGCTGGATGGCCTGCAAAGCGCGGCCTCCGGCATGGACCGCCGCGAGTACGATGACCTCATCTCCCGCCTGGGCAAGCGCGTCTTCCTGGTACACAACGTCCACGAAAAACACCCCCTTCTGTTCCAGACGCGTTGGGCGATGAATTACCTGGCCGGGCCGCTGACGCGCCTGCAACTGCGGGATTTGAACGCCCTGGTGGGGGCAGGGGAGGTACGGGAAGCCCCTGGGGGCAGGCCGCTCCCCAAGGCTGCCGCGCCCGCCCAAAGGGAGTCGGCGCCCTCACAGGCTGCCGCCGCGACCTTCGGGGCGGCTGCCGTCTCCCAAAAAGCGGATTCCCCCGCGGCTTCTTCCGCTCCCGACCTGCCCGGCACCGAGAGCCGTCCCGCGGTGCCGGCGCGCACCGCCGAGTACTTCCTGCCCAACAACCTGACCCTCACGCAGGCCGCCAAGGCCGCCGGGCGCACCCTGCCCGCCGATTCGCACGCCGTGGGGATGCTCTACCGTCCCGTGCTGCTGGCGCAGGCCGAGGTGCGCTTCTTGCAGCGCAAGTACAACCTGGATTTCGAGCGTGTGACTGCCGCGCTGGTGGAAGAACCCGACCCGCGCGGCGTGGTGCGCTGGGAAGACTGGGAGGTGGCGCCGCTGGACGAGCGTCACTTCGACCGGCAGCCCATCCCTGGGGCGCGTTTCGCCTCGCTGGAAGCCCCGCTCAACGACGCCCGCACGCTCAAGAGTTTGCAGACCGATTTCAAGGACTGGATTTACCGCACCGTGACGGCCAGTGTGCGCGCCAACGAAAAACTGAAGGTCTATGCCGGGCCGCAGGTTTCCGCCGCGGAGTTTCGGGAGTTGTGCGCCAAAGCGGCGCGCGAGAAACGCGATGCTGAACTGGACAAGGTGGCAGCCCGTTACGACCGCAAACTGGAGAGCGTGCGCACCAAACTGGCGCGTGAAGAGCGCGAATTACGCGAAGATGAGGCCGAACTCCAGCAGCGCAAGATGGAGGAGTGGGGCACCCACGCCGAAAACATCCTGGGTCTGTTCGGGGGGCGCAAACGCCGCCTGACCACCTCGCTCAGCAAGCGCCGCATGACCGAGCAGGCCAAAGCCGACGTGGAAGAATCCATCGATGCCATTGCCGAGTTCAAGCAGCAAATTGCCGACCTGGAAGCCGAAAAAGCCCAGGCGCTGCAAGATGTCAACGACAAGTGGGCTGAGATGGTGAGTGACGTGAGCGAGATTCCCGTTTCGCCCTATAAAAAGGACATTCTGGTGACCCTCTTTGGTGTGGCCTGGATGCCATATCATCTGGTGGAAGCCGGTGGCCGCCTGATGGAACTCCCCGGCTATGGAGGTGCATGAAATGAGCCGTCGAGAATACACACAACGCCGCGTGGAATGGCGCGGCTTTTACGAGGAATTCCAGAGCCGCAGCGACCGCGCCTCGGCCATCGTGGGCGCGGCTTTCCTGGATGGGCACCTGGGACATTTGCTGCGCAGTTTTTTCATCAAAGACCAGCAGGCAGTGGAAAGTCTGTTGGGGGTAGAGCGCCCGTTGGGGGCTTTTGGGGCGCGTATCCGTCTGTGTTACGCTCTGGGGCTGATTAGCGACGACGAGTATCACGATTTGCAGGTCATCCTCAACGTGCGCAACGTCTTTGCCAACGAGATGAGCGGCGTCTCTTTCGAGGATGCCGAGGTCAAGGCGTTGTGCCGCACCCTGCGCATGCCCGACCGGGTGATGCTGCCGGCCGAAGACCGCTCGGCGCGCAATCTGTTCGTCTTTGCCACCGCTTTGCTGGCGCAGACGTTGATGCTGCGTGCCGTGGATGCGGAAAGCCAGCGGCGGCAACTGCCCAAAGAATTTGCTTTCGTGCCGGAGCAGTGAGCGCACGGCGCGCGTACCGGTAAATTCCCTTGTCCACTCTGCGTATTTCGCGTTCTACGGCGCGCCGTTTTTTGCTGGCGTATCAGGGGCTGTGGCCGCCGCGTCAGCAGCAGGGGGCGCGCGGCGTGCTGGATTTCATCCGGCGCGTGGGCTGCATCCAGTTCGACCCGATTGACATCGTGGGGCGCAACCCCGACCTGGTGCTGCAATCCAGGGTGCGGGATTACCGCCCCGCCCTGCTGGATGACCTGCTGTACACCTCGCGCCGTCTGCTGGATGGCTGGGACAAGCAGGCGGCCATCTACCTGCGGGAGGACTGGCCGTATTTCGCCCCTTACCGGCGCGCCCGTCGGGAACGCTATTTTCAATCCGGGGGCATCGTGCCCCAGGTTGCGGAACACATCCTGCGCCGCATCCGCACAGAGGGGGCGCTCAGTTCGCTGGATTTCAAGAACAGCCCGAAGACGGACTGGCATTGGGGGCCAACCAGTGCGGCGCGCGCCGGCCTGGAAGGGCTGTACGCGGTTGGGGCGCTCGGCATCCGCAGGCGGGTGCGCAGCCGCCGCTACTTCGACCTGATGGAACGCCTGCTGCCCCCCGACTTACTCGCCGCACCGGAGCCGCACGCCGACCAGGACGCGTACCATGACTGGCACGTCCTGCGGCGGGTGGGCAGTATGGGGCTGGCCGCGCCCAATGCCGGGGAGCACTGGCTGGGCATCGTGGGTGCGAAGAGCGCCCAGCGGCGCAAGGCGCTTGACCGGCTGGTGCAGCGCGGGGCGCTCATTCCCCTGCGCGTGGAGGGCCTGTCCGCCTGGATGTTTTACCTGCGCGCCGCCGATTTGCCGCTGCTGGAACGCGTCCGCACGCAGCCGCCGCCCGAAGCGCAGGCCGCCTTCATCGCTCCGCTGGATAACCTGTTGTGGAACCGCAAGATGGTGGATGCGCTCTTCGATTTCGCCTACGTGTGGGAGGTGTACAAACCAAAGGCGCAGCGCCGCTACGGGTACTACACTTTGCCGGTGCTGTACGGCGAGCATTTCGTGGCGCGTGCCGATTTCGCCCTGGAGAAGAAGCCCCGCCGTCTGCGCCTGAACGGCTGGTGGTGGCAGCCGGATGTGCAGGTACACGCCCACATGCGAAC
>DAOTWV010000243.1:0-5302 GCA_034435695.1 Anaerolineales bacterium
CCCTGCTCGTGGCGCACCAGCACGTGATGCACCGGGTAGCCGAGCATGGCGTCGTAGATGGGCATATTCGCCCCGCCCGGATAGCCGAAGACCACCTCCACGCCTTCGCGCGTCAGGCATTCCCATAAGATTTCTGCGCCAGTTAGTTTCATCGTTTCACTCCTTGGTTTGACCGCAGACGGTAGACCGTAGACCGTATTTTCGGTCTACCGCCTATCGTCCACCGTCGGATAAAATGGCTCCGGTATCCGCCGAAGTAACGAAGTACGAATACCGCCGTAACCACTTGCTGCGGATTTTGGGCTGGAAGGGCGGCAGGGCGGCCAGCCGCTCCTGGATTTCCGTCTCGCTCAGGCGGACGTTCAACGTGCGCGCCGTCAGGTCAATGTCAATCACATCCCCGTTTTGCAGGGCGCCAATCGGGCCGCCGGCCGCCGCCTCCGGGCTGATGTGTCCGATGCACGCGCCGCGCGTCCCGCCGCTGAAGCGCCCGTCGGTAATCAGCGCCACCTTGTCGCCCAGCCCCTGCCCCATGATGGCCGAGGTCGGCGAGAGCATTTCCTGCATCCCTGGGCCGCCCTTTGGCCCCTCGTAACGGATGACGACCACCTCCCCGGCCTGGACTTCGCCCGCCAGGATGCCCGCCAGCGCTTCGTCCTGCGATTCGTAGATGCGCGCCGGGCCGCTGAATTGCATCATGGATTTGTCCACCCCGCCGACCTTGATGACCGCGCCCCTGGGGGCCAGGTTGCCGAACAGGATTGCCAGCCCGCCGCGCCGCGAGTGGGCGTTTTCCGCCCGACGGATGACTTCGTCATCCTGGATTTCCGCACCCCGGATGGATTCGCCCAGCGTCACCCCGCTGACGGTCATCCGGTCGAGGTGCAGCATGCCGGTGGCGCGCTGAATCTCGTTCAGGATGGCGGGAATGCCGCCGGCGCGGTGCACGTCTTCCATGTGCCATTTGCCCGCCGGGCTGACCTTGCAGATGTGCGGCACTTTTTCGGCCACCGCGTTGATGCGTTCCAGCGGGTAGTCCACTTCGGCTTCGTGTGCCAGCGCCAGGGTGTGCAGCACGGTGTTCGTCGAGCCGCCCATCGCCATATCGAGGGCAAAGGCATCGTCGAGGGCCTCGGCGGTGATGATGTCACGCGGCTTGATGTCACGCTCGATGAGAGTCATCACCTGTGCAGCGGCCTGACGCGCCAGCGCTTCCCGTTCGGGGGTCTGCGCCAGGGCGGTGCCGTTGTAGGGCAGCGCCATCCCCAGCACTTCCATCAGGCAATTCATCGAGTTGGCGGTGAACATGCCGGAGCACGAACCGCAGGAAGGGCAGGCAAACTTCTCCAGGGTGTCGAGTTGTTGGGCGTTGATTTTGCCCGTCGAGTATGCGCCGACCCCCTCGAAGACCGAAATCAAGTCAACGGTTTTGCCGTCCGGGGTTTTGCCGGCCGCCATCGGGCCGCCGGAGACGAAAATGGCGGGGATGTTGACGCGCATGGCGGCCATCAACATGCCGGGTACGATTTTGTCGCAGTTGGGGATGCACACCATGGCATCGAAGCGGTGCGCCTCCAGCATGGTCTCGACCGAGTCGGCAATCAATTCACGCGAGGGCAGCGAGTACTTCATCCCCGTGTGTCCCATGGCGATGCCGTCATCCACGCCGATGGTGTTGAACTCGAAGGGCACCGCGCCGGCTTCCCGCAGCGCCTGCTTGACCATCTGCCCGAATTCCTGCAGGTGCACGTGGCCGGGGATGATGTCGATGTACGAGTTGACCACCGCCACGAACGGCTTGCCGAAATCTTCGTCGCGTACGCCGGTGGCGCGCAGCAGGGCGCGGTGCGGGGCTTTGTCGTACCCTTTCTTTACGGTATCGGAGCGCATGTCTTCCTTTCTTCTCTCCCCCCTCCCTGGAAGGGAGAGGGCTTGGGTAAGGGGTTATTGGGGTATAAAAAAGCCGCCCGTGTGTTCGGGCGGCCTGATGCGTGCTACTATGCCATCAGTCTTGCCGGTTCCTGACCAGCCCGAACACAACCTGTCTCTTCTGCCCCAGCAGAAGGACAATGTTCAGAATAATGCCCAGGACCAGCAAAAAGTATGCGTTCATCGTGTGCTCCTTTTTTGGTGGGGGAGGAACGCTGTTCACCGGTAACGCAGCGAAACAAAAAACGGCATCGCTCCCGCGGATAACAAAAAAGCCGCCCGTGGTTGGGGCGGCTTGTGTTGTGCTTGCAGATGTGCTTATTTTGCGTGCACCTTCACCATCCCAACCGGAAACAGGCCCTCAAAGAGGACCAGGATAAGAATCAGGCTAAGAATGGTGGAGGCAAAAATAGTAGACATGGTTTTCTCTCGCAAATTTTGCCCGATTATAGGCATTTTGGAGAATACGTCAAGCGGATTCAACAAAATTTCGGGTTGTTTATGGAATTTTTATTTTCCTGAAAGGTGGTACCGATTCCACTGTGCGCTACCTCTCGGTGGTGTTCGCTGTCAGCCGAATCAGCGCCTGACGCAGCACCTGCACCGCCCGCTGGTATTCCTGCAATTCCAGGTGCTCATGCGGCGTGTGGTCGAGCGCCGAATCCCCCGGCCCGTAGACCACCGCCGGGCAATTCCAGACCGGCGCGACGATGTTCAGGTCGGCGGTGCCGGTTTTGAACACGAATCCCGGCCTGCCCCTCGCGGTGCGGATGGCACCCAGAAAGGCGCGCACCAGCGGGGTGTTCTTCTCCGCCCGGTATGCGGGAACGGGGTAGCCAACCGGCGTGATGCGAACTTCCGCAGTCTCGAAGACTTCGGAAGTCTGCCGCAAAATCGCATACCAATCCTCCGGTGTGACCTCCACCGGCAGGCGGCAGCCGATGCGCAACCGCGCCCACTGTTCGAAGTCGCCCTCTCTGGCCTCGATGTGGCGCAGGGTGGGGAGAATCTGGTCGAAGGCGCGCGCTTTCCCGGCGTTGAAATCGGCCGCGAAACGCCGCACCGCTTCCCAGAACGCCACCGCGGTTTCGGCGGCGGTCTGCTGGCCGCTGGCGGTGTGCGTCTGCGGGCAGGTGATGGTCACCTCCGCCCAGGCGCTGCCCTTGTACCCCAGGGCGACCCGCTCCCAGCGGTTCGGCTCACCGATGATGGCGTACTGCGGGTGGTACGCACCGCTTTCCACGAGATGCCGCGCCCCGATGGAATCGCGTTCCTCGTCCACCGCGCCGACCACCACAAACTGCCAGCCATCCACCGGCCCAACGGCGGCTACCGCGTCCACGAAGGCGGCCAGCGGCCCTTTGGCGTCCACCGCCCCGCGGCCGTGCAGGACCTCATCCTCCACGCGCACGGGAATCTCGCCGGGGACAGTGTCAATGTGCCCCAGCAGGACGATTTGCCGCGGCCCCTCGCCCATCACGCCGACGGCGTTGCCAACCTCGTCGGCGTAGGCGCGCGTGAAGCCGAGTTCCCTCATGCGCCCGACGAGATAATCCACCGCCCCGGCCTCCTGCCCGGAAGGGCTGTAGCGGCGGACGAGTTCAATCAGGGTAGAAAAATCCTGTTTCATGGTATACTTATTTTGAAAACGTATAACGAATTTGGAGTGTGTAACTATGAACACGGTGAAAGTATCTCAAAAAGGCTGGATTGTCATCCCGAAGGAGATTCGCGAACGTTACGGCATCCATCCCGGCACGCGGGTCGCGGTGGTGGATTACGGCGGCGGAATCTCGCTGGTGCCGCTGCCGGATGACCCGATTGAGGCGGCGCAGGGCTTTTTGCGAGACTTCCGGCAAGAGGAGGGCACTACATCGTTGACCGAAGAACTCCTGCAGGAGCGTCGTCAGGAGTACGAGCGCGAAGAAGCGAAAATCCAGCACTTCGGAGAATAGCGGGATGGAGCGTTTTGTACTCGACACTTTTGCGCTGATAGCGTACTTTCGGGACGAGCCTGGCGCGGCACGGGTGCGGAGTCTGATGGAAGCCGCGGCGCGGGGCGAAGTGGAACTCAGCATGAGCGCCATCAATCTGGGGGAGTTTTTGTACATCACGGAGCGCCGTCAGGGGGAGAACCGCGCCCGTCAGACGCTTGCTCTGGTTGACAGTCTCCCCGTATGGATTGCGGAAGCGACTCGCAAGCGCGTCCTGGCCGCGGCGCACATCAAGGCGCACTATCCCATCTCCTACGCGGATGCCTTTGCCGCCGCGCTGGCCGAGGAGTTGGGGGCTACCTTGCTCACCGGCGACCCGGAGTTCAAAGCAGTGGAGAGGCGCATTGCTATCGAGTGGGTGAAGTGAATGCAGAATGCAGAATGCAGAATGCAGAATTCATCATTCATCACTCTGCCTTCAACACCTCCCCCATCGCCTGTACCACGCGGTCAACCTGCTGGCGAGTAATCACCAACGGCGGCAACAGGCGGATGACGTTCATGCCGGCGTTGAGCGCCAGCACGCCGCGCTCCTGTAGCGCCGCCAGGTAGGGGGCGACTTTCTGCTTTAGTTCAATACCAATCATCAACCCCAGGCCGCGCACCTCGCGAACGAGGGGAGACTCAATCTTGTGCAGTTCGCCCATCAGGTACGCGCCCATCTCCGCGGCGCGTTCGGGGAGGCGTTCTTCCACCAGCGCGTCCAGCGCGGCGACCGCAGCGGCCGCGGAGAGCGGATTCCCGCCAAAGGTCGAGCCGTGCAGGCCGGGGTGCAATTCCCGCACGCGTTCGCCGAGCAGCGTCGCGCCGATGGGCACGCCGCCCCCCAAAGCCTTCGCCACGCACAGGATGTCGGGCTGCAAATCGTGGTGTTCCAGGGCGAACATCTTGCCCGTGCGCCCAAAGCCGGTCTGCACTTCGTCAATAATGAAGAGCGCCCCGCGCTGACGGCAAATCTCCCCCGCGCCGCGCAGATACTCCCGCGTGCCAGGGTTGACTCCGCCCTCGCCCTGCACCACTTCCAGAATCACGGCGGCGGTGTTCTCCGTCACGGCGGCATCCAGGCGCTCCAGTTTGTTGTAGGGCACGTGGCGCACCTCGGGGATGAGCGGCTGGAAGGGCTGGCGGTACTTCTTGTTCCAGGTGGCCGAAAGCGCGCCCATCGTGCGGCCGTGGAAGCCGCGCATGGCGGCGATGATTTCCGTGCGTCCGGTGCTGTAGCGGGCGAACTTGAAGGCTGCCTCCACCGCCTCCGTGCCGGAGTTGGATAGGAAAACGCGTTCCATGCCCGCGGGGGCCAGAGCGGTCAGTTTCTCCAGCAGTTGGGCGCGCACCGGGTTGTAGAACATCTCCGGGCAGGTGATGAGTTGGGCGGCCTG
>DAOTWV010000244.1:0-1608 GCA_034435695.1 Anaerolineales bacterium
CCGAGGGCAGCCGCGGCTACGAACTGAGCATCGACGCTTCCCGCTTCGCTTCCTGGACCTTCGCCTTCGGCGGCGATGTCTTCGACTACGAAAGCGGCCAGTACTCCTACAACAGCCCGGCCGCCGTCGAGGCCATGAACTTCCTGCAAGACCTGTTCAACAGCGGCTGCGCCACCATCGTCACGGAACGCTATGGTGACCAGACCAACTTCGGCGCCGGCACCACCCTGTTCACCGTCGGCTCCTCCTCCGGTCTGCCCTACTACAAGAGCGCTGTGGACGAGGGCGCACAGTTCAACTGGAGCGTCGCCCCCATCCCGCACACCACCGATGAACCGGTGCAGAACATCTACGGCGCAAGTTTGAGCATCACCAAGAGTACGCCGGAGAAAGAACTGGCCTCCTGGCTGTTCATCAAGTACTTCACCACCCCCGAAGTCCAGGCCAAGTGGGCGCAGGTTTCCAACTACTTCCCGGTACGCGCCAGCGTTGCTGAGGGCCTGAGCGACTACTTCGCCGAGAACCCGGCCTACAAGACGGCTTTCGACCTGTTGCAATACGGCCACACTGAGCCGCCTACACCGGGCTATGACTTCGTGCGTGATATGGTGGGCGAAGCCATGGCCGCCATTGCCGACGGCGCCGACGTGCAATCCACACTGGACAAACTGAACGAAGACGCCAACGCCAATCTGGCTGACCAACTTTCGCAGATGAAATAACGCGGAACGCCACTCCGCACCAGAGCGCCGGGTTTTCCCGGCGCTCTTTTTTTTCGGATGTTCCCGAAGATTCGCGAGATGCGCGTCGGGGTGGCACGTTGCCGCAGGCCAACTTGACTATACGCAGTGCCTGCAGGGAAGCACAGAGTATAATTGCCGCAACCTTACTTATCCCCAAGGAGTACCCCATGCTGCGAAAAATCTTATCCCTGATAGCATGTTCCCTGTTGTTGAGCGCCTGCACCTTCACCCTCCAGCCGGCCAGCCCCACCGCTTCCCCGACAGATGCCCTCACCAGGCCAGTGGAAACCGTAACCTCCGAAGGCGCGCCCGCTACAGAGGGCGAGCCAGGAGTCGAACCGGGGGAGGAAGCAGCCGCGCCCGCCGCCACCCAGGAGGTGCTCCTCCCCGAGGAAAACGCCCCCTCCCCATGGGAACAGACCTCCCCCCAGAGCGGCGACCTGCTCCTGTGGTACGCCCTTCCCCCCCAATCTCCCGTTGACCTGGCCTTCAACCGCCTGGTAGATGACTTCAATGCCCAAAACACCTATGGCGTGACGCTTTATGCCTTCAACCTGAGCACTCCCGAGACCGTACTCAGCCGCACAATCCCATTGCTGGGCACGTCCGATGTCCCTGCCCTCATCGCCATCACGCCGGAACAACTACCCGCCTACGGCGACTCTCTGCTGCCTCTGGATTCCCTGCTGGACAGCACGACGTGGGGCATTCCCGCACAAGAACGCCTCTGGACAGATGTCCTGTTGCCCACATCTCCCATCCCCGACGCCGAAAATCCCCGCTACCCGGCCCTCCCCCTGGGCGGCACGGCGCTCGGATTGGCCTACAACAGTGACTGGATGGCCCGTCTGGGTTTTTACAACGC
>DAOTWV010000245.1:0-4941 GCA_034435695.1 Anaerolineales bacterium
TTTGACTGGTGGCATATCTTGCCTCCTCTGTTGATGAAAATACTCTAAACTAACCCAAAAATGGTACATTTATTATCCCCCATTCCGGTGCACCCTGCCAGTGCTATGTGTCATCTGAGAATCTGCGGATGGTCATAGAATGGAAACGGTTCCTGACCACAGAGGGAAGTGTCATTTACCACAGATGAAAAGGATACAAGGGATGACTATTCACGTCTATCCCTTTCATCCCTTTTATCTGTGGTTCCCCCCTTTCATCCCTTGCATCTGTGGTTACATCTGCGGTTCCGGCGGGTGGATGCAGTTCGCGCCCATTCCTAACCACAGATGAAAAGGATAAAGAGGATGACGGTTTCAAACCACAGATGAAAAGGATACAAGGGATGACAGTTTGCATCCACATCCATCCTTTTCATCCCTTTTATCCGTGGTTCCTCCCCCTTTCATCCCTTGCATTCGTGGTTACATCTGCGGTTCCGGCGAGTGGATGCAGTTCGTGCCCATTCCTAACCACAGATGAAAAGGATAAAGAGGATGACGGTTTCAAACCACAGATGAAAAGGATACAAGGGATGCCTGGTGACATCTATCGCTTTCACCTCCATCCTTTTCATCCCTTTTATCTGTGGTTCCCCCTTTCATCCCTTGCATCCGTGGTCCCCCCCCTTTCATCCCTTGCATCTGTGGTCCCATTTACGGTTCCGGCGGGTGGACACAGTTCGTGCCCATTCCTAACCACAGATGAAAAGGATACAAGGGATGCCTGTTGACATCTATCGCTTTTACCTCCATCCTTTTCATCCCTTTTATCCGTGGTTCCCCCTTTCATCCCTTGCATCCGTGGTTCCATTTACGGTTCCGGCGCATGGGCACAGTTCGTCCCTATTCCCAATCACAGATGAAAAGGATAAAAGGGATGACAGTTTGCATCCACCCCCATCCTTTTCATCCCTTTTATCTGTGGTTCCTGTTGTCAGCGCAACCAGAGCACCTCGTTCGCTGCGGCCTGGATATCGATGCACCCCTCGTGCACCGTGAAAGTACGGCCGTTGTCCCCCAGCAAATCGTACAGCGTCTGTCCATCCTGCCAGCCCCACTCGTGCACCGGCAGGCACAGGCGGCGCGCCCGCCGTCCGGGGTTGAGCACCACCAGCAGACTCTCTTCGGGATGCTGACGCACGAAGGCCAGGCAGCGACGGTGGTCATCGGCCAGCACCCTGCGGTACGTGCCGCGCCGCAGGGCCACTGACCCCTTGCGCAGCGCAATCAACCGCCGCACCCAGGCGCGCAGCGGCTGGTTCCAGCGGGATTCGTCCCAGGGGAAGGCGCGGCGGCAATCCGGGTCGCCCTCGCCCGGCAGGCCGATTTCGTCACCGTAGTACACCGCCGGCGCGCCGGGGAACGCAAACTGGAAAGCAAACGCCATGCGGATTTTCGCCTCGTCCCCGCCCAACAGCGTCCACAGGCGCGGCGTATCGTGCGAACCCAGCGGCACGTACATGGCGTGCAGGTTTTCGGGCGCATAGGCGCGCACCACCGCGTCCAGCGCATCCGCAAAACGCTGCGTACCGATTTCACCGTTCAGGTAAGCCAGCAGCGCCTTGCGCACCGGGTAATTCATCAGCCCGTCGAAGTGCGTATCGTTTGCCCAGCGCGGTTCGATTTCCCAGATTTCCCCAATCAACGCGGCGCGCGGATTGACCGATTTGACCACTCGCCGAAACTGCGCCCAAAACCCGTCATCGTCGATTTCGTTGGGCACATCCAGCCGCCAGCCATCGATGCCCTGCTCCAGCCAGTAACGCGCCACCGAGAAGATGTACTCCCGCACCGCTGCCGTATCGGTATTGAACTTGGGCAGCGACTTGAACCCCCACCACGCCTCGTAATCCTGCGCCTTGCCGGGGGAGAAAGCATCCACCGGAAAACGATGAATGTGGAACCAGTCGCGGTAAGGCGAGTGCTCCCCGTTTTCCAGCACATCCGCGAAGGCAAAGAACCCCCGTCCGCAGTGGTTGAAGACCCCATCCAGCACCACGCGCACCCCGTGTCGGTGCGCCAAGTTGAGCAGGGCGCGGAAATCCTCCAGCGTGCCCAGTTTGGGGTCGATGCGGAAATAATCATACGTGTTGTAGCGATGGTTGGAGGAAGAAAGGAAAATGGGATTGAAATACAGCGCGTTCACCCCCAAATCGAGCAGATACTCGAAACGCTGCATCACGCCGCGCAAATCGCCGCCCTGGAACCCCATAATCTGCGGCGGCGCGCCCCATGGCTGCGCGTTGGGCGGGTCGTTGGCCGGGTCGCCATTGGCAAAACGGTCGGGGAAAATCTGATAGAAAACGGCGTCTTGAATCCAATCGGGAGTGGTCATAAGGGGAAAATCCAAAGGGGGTACGAATGAATCGGGTAGCGGAGGGCCTTGCCCTCCGCTACCCGGGGCAAACAGCCCCAAAAAGGGAGTCGGTTCCCGCGGCAATTCCGGGGCGGATTCCCTTTCAGGGGGCGCGAAAATCCAGAAGAGGGGCTGCCCTCAGGGGCATCCCGTTAACCTTTCACCCCGCCGACGGTCAGCCCGGAGACGATGTAGCGCTGCAGGGCGAAAAAGAGCAGCACCGGCGGGATGCTCATCACAATCGCCAGGGCGAAGAAATCCGACCAGGGGGTGGAGAATTGCCCCTGCATCGAGCGCAGCGCCATCGGCAGCGTGAAGCGCGCCGGGTCTTCGAGCAGCAGCCAGGCCAGCACGAATTCCGTCCAACCGCTCATGAAGCCCAGCAGCACGGTGACGGCCAGCGCGGGCAGCGAAAGCGGCAGCACGATGCGCACGAAGGTCTGCGTGGGGGTTGCGCCGTCAATCAGCGCGGCCTCCTCCAGTTCCTTGGGCACGGTGTCGAAGTAGCCCTTCAAGTTCCAGATGGAAAAGGGCAGCGCGCCGGCGGTGTACGCAATCATCAACCCCAACAGGGTGGTGCGCAGCGGTTCGGAGCCGATTTTTATCTGGCTGAGCAGCACGTAGAGCGGCGCAATCGTGCCCGTGGCAGGCAGCATCAGCAAGGCGACGAAGCCAATCATGCCCGCTTCCCGCCCGATGAACTTGAAGCGTGAGAAGGCGTAGGCCGCCGAAGCACCCAGCAGCACGGTGAAGAGCGCCGTCCCCAGCGAAACCACCAGACTGTTCTTGAGCAGCAGCCCAAAGGTCATGCACGAGGACAGGTCGGTGGGGTTCTTGCATAGCAGTTTGTACGGCTCGAACAGCACGCGGTGGAAGGCGGCGAAGGAGGCCCCCGGCGGCAGCAGGGTCAGTTCCAGCGGCTTGTCGATGTTGCGCGGGTCGAGGGCAATCGAGAACACCCACAGGATGGGGAAGAGCACCGTCGCGGTGACGGCCAGCAGGAAGAGTTGCAGACCGATTTGCTTGAGGATGACCTGCCAGTTCAATTTCTCAGGCATCGTACGCCTCCGTTGCGCGCGTCACGCGGTTTTGCAGCAGGGTGAGGAAGAGCAGGATGAAGAAAACCACGATGCTGAAGGCCGCCCCCACACCGTACAATCGCTGCTCATAGACCAGTTTGAAGGCCTGCGTGACCAGGATTTCGGTGCGTCCAAAGGGGCCGCCGCCGGTGATGAAGTAGATGACATTGAAGCCGTTGAACGTCCAGATGGTTCCCAACATGATAGCCGGCACCATCGCCGGGCGGATGAGCGGAACGGTGACCTTCCAGAATTTCTGCCAGCCGTTGGCGCCGTCTATGGCCGCGGCTTCGTACAGTTCCGAGGGAATGGATTGCAGCGCTCCCGTGGCTACCACGCTCATGAAGGGCCACCCCAGCCAGATGTTTGCTATCAGGACGGCGTAGAAGGCCAGCGGCAAAAAGGAGAGCGGGCCGCCAATCGGCGGGGTGGGGTCGGTAAGCCATTTGGTAGCCGTCGGGAAGGCAGTGCCGAAATTCTGATTGAGCACGGCCAGCAGTTGGTTGATAGCCCCAAAACGGTCATCGTACATGTTGTGCCACACCACGGCGGTAATCAGGCCGGGGATAGCCCAGGGCAGTACGAACAGGGCGCGGTACAGACGGCGGCCAATCAGGAATTTTTCGTTGAGCGCCATCGCAATCGCCACGCCCAGCACCACGTGGAAGAACACGTTGACCACCGTCCACACCACGTTGAAGGTCAGCAGGCGAGCGAAGTTATAGTTTTCCAGCGCCAGCGAACTGGTGATGATTTTGACGAAGTTGTCCAGCCCGACGAAAGGGGGAGCGTACTTCTCCCAGGTAGCCGGATTGAAGAGGTTGAAGCGCAGGTTTTTGATGCGGTAGTCGGTGAAGGCCATCCACACCTGGAAAATCTGCGGGAAGAAGGAGATGACGAGCATCACCAGCCCCGCAGGTGCAATGTACAGCCAGGCACGACGGGTTTCTTTCCACAGACGGGCGCGTTCTTCAGGGGTGCGTTTGCGTTTCTTGTGGCTAAGGGCGGAAGAGGTCATGAGCGTCTCCTGTCCACGAATGGGTCCACGAATGAACATGAATGGGTCCACGAATGGACACGAATGAACACGAATGGACACGAATGGGTCCACGAATGAACACGAATGGACACGAATGTGTAAACATCAGATTCCTTCGTGCAAATTCGTGAAAATTCGTGGAAGTTCGTGAAAATTCGTGGACTAAGCAGTGGGTGAGGCCCCCCTCAGAAGAGGGCCTCACCCACAAGGATACCAGATTTACTGCCCGCCGTGCATTTCTGCAATTGCAGCGGTGATGCTGTCAAAAGCGGTCTGCAATGCGGCAGCCGGGTCGGCGCCCTCGTCGAAAACGGATTTCAGGGCGGTGTCCATCGGGCCCCAGTAAGCGCCCATTTCGGGGATGACCGGGAATGCGGTGCCGCCCTCGAAGGCAGCCACGGCTTCCTGGCGCAGACGGTCAGGCACTT
>DAOTWV010000246.1:0-7843 GCA_034435695.1 Anaerolineales bacterium
GATGGGATAATTCATCCGCCAAAGGCGTGATACAATCGAGCGCATGAGCAAATCGAACTGGCAAACCCGCTTTGAAAAGGAATTGCAAGCCGCGGAGCAGGCGCGCGCCCAGAAGAACGAGGGCCGCGCGCGGGTATGCGCGCGGCGCGCGGTAGGCATCCTGCTGGACGCGTGGTTCGCATCCCAGGGGATAGCCTTCAACAAGCCCAGCGCATATGAAAAATTGCGCTATTTCCTCACGCTAGACACCCTGCCTGAAGAGGTACGCGAAGTAGCGCAACACTTCACGGTGCGCGTTACCACGGAGTACACGCTTCCCATAGAAGCCGATTTGATTGCCGAAGCCCGATGGCTATGCGCAAAACTATCCCCTGATACCACGGATACACACCAGCAATAAAAAAAGATGCCGCCGTTTTGGGGCGGCATCTTTTTTGTTTTCCGGGATGCTCAGGCCGCGCTGCTAACGCGCCCTGTTTCCAGGGACTTGCGAGAGCGCTGCCAGCCACCCAAGACAAACACAACAGCCAGCAAAATGCCGCGCCAGGCTCGCAGCCCTGTAAGCGTGGCAACCGCCGAACCATAGCGCGTCAGCGCACGCCATAACCCGCCAAAAACATACGCCGAGGAGGGCGTAGAGGCTTCCTGGCGGGCAAGCGCTCGCATCAAACGCGCCTGGACACCAGCAACAAACTCAGGAGATGGCTCCACCGGTTGCAGGGCCGCCTGTAAGCGGGCCTCCAGGTGTTGCATCTCATCAGGGGACATCCCCTTGCGACGAACAAACAATTTCTTCAACATATCACACCTTACCTGCAGGATAAGCAACGATACCAACTGTACCAGGGCCAAGATTGGCTGCCACAGCAATGGATAAATCTGTAAGAATTAACCGTTTACAGTGCAAATGGTTACGCACCTGGGCAAGTAATTTTTTTCCGCTGGTGATATCGGCAGCGTGCACCACCGCCACATTCAGCGGGACATCGCCAAAACACTCCTGAATACGCGCGATGACATGCTTCAACGCACGGCTGCGGGTGCGTACTTTATCGGCCATTTCCAGCATGCCATTCTGCAATTCAATCACAGGTTTGATGTTCAACAGGGAGACCAGCGCGGCCTGCAATGTTTTCACCCGCCCACTCATGCGGGCAAAATCCAGGGTATCCAGCGTGAGGATGATTTGCATACGTTCCCGTATTTCGCGAAGGCGCGCCAGAATGTTCTCTATGGTAGCCCCTGCACGCTCCAGCAAACGCGCCTCCATACACATAAACCCCATCCCAGCAGAACCACATCCCGAATCAAAGGGCACCACATCAATTTCCCCTTCCAAATCGCGGGCGGCGATTTCAGCCGAGGCGTATGTCCCCGACAAACGGGAGGTGACGTGGATAGAGAGTACGGTATCGCCAGGGTTGGCAATTTGCCGATAGAACGAGACAAACTGATGCGGAGATGGTTGTGATGTCTTTGGAATGATGCCGCGCTCCTCTACCATGCGATAAAATCCGTCCTTGTCCAGCGTGACGCCATCCAGATAGGTTTCCTCCCCAAAGTGAATGTTGACAGGGATGATGTGAATCTGGAATTGTTCCAGCCACTCTGGAGGAACGTCGCCAGCGCTGTCCATGACAATGTGTAACATAGTGGCCTCCTTTGGCTATTCAAGGTCCTGAAACAAATCGTGATTGCCGATTTCATCCCGCAGGGATATCAATGTGCGATGGTACAGACTCTTGATGGCGCCCTCTGTACGCCCCATAATGCGTCCAATTTCGGCATTGGAAAGGCGCTCAACGAATTTCAAAATCAACAATTGCTGTCGCTCCGGAGGCAGGTCTCGAATGACCTTCAACAAGGCTTCTCTTTCTTCTGTTGCCAGCACACTACTCTCTGGATGGTCTTCGCCCGCGGGAACAGGTATGATATCGTGGATGGGTATTTCTTTTCGTCGGCTGGTATCACGATACCAGTTAGCCACCAGGTTGTGAGCGATGCGGTAAAGCCAGGCCGAAAATGGCAGACCGCGGTTGTGGTAGTTGCGAATGTGTTTCATCGCCCGCATGAAAACCCGTTCTGTCAGGTCTTCTGCATCATGGACATTGCCTACACGGTAGTAAATGTAATTGTAAATTTGGGAGACATACCGCTCGTACAGGATACCAAAGGCCTCAGAATCGCCCTGAGTAGCACGTTCAATGATGCGTTCTTCATTATGGGAAGACACGTCGCTTTCACCTGAATGCAAAAGAGGTATACGGGGGAAAACCCCGCGCCAATCAAAGAGTTGCATAAAAATCGCCTGGTAAGACAAAGGGGTAAATGAGGTGGCCTCCGACCAGATATTCAAACCAGAGGCAAATGTGCAACAACGGGACAATCGGCATAGCGGCAACATACGCATCGAAAAACGTTGCCAGCAGCGCGTCTTTGCACGCGGTGATGAAATTCTAACACGGACGCGCGAAAAATCGGGTATAATTTTCTCATCTGGGGATGAACGGTCTCGACGGGAGAGGCTGGTCCCGGATGGCGAGCCGAGAGGCGCCGACCTCGTAAAATCAGCGCAAAAAATTAAGTGCCAACCGCACTCAGTATGCTGCTCTTCCTCTGGCTGCCTAGTCAGCGGAAAGCGCACCTGACCTCCTGAAGAGGTCACGTCCACCCCTCCCGCTGGCCGACCGGTGAGGGTGTGGGCGACACAAAGTCGGCCTGCCATCTGAGAGGCCGCGGCTCAGATGAAAGACCATAGCGGCTGGTCAACCGGTGCTTTGGGTCACCTGGAACCCGGTTGACAAGAGGCACAGGTGACTACGCTCGTAGAGGTCCGAGGACCTAATCTTTCGGACGCGGGTTCGATTCCCGCCATCTCCACCAAAGCCACCGGCGCACCACCAGGTGCGCCGGTTTGTTTTCATCGCCTCCGTTGTCCAGGAAAACGTAATCACGCTCATGCCTTGTAAATGAGCAATCCTTTCAGGTATGCGCCTTCGGGGAAATGCAACGCGACGGGGTGGTCTGCAGCCTGATGCAGGTGAGCCAGAATACGGGCATCCACTCCGGCATCCAGGGCTGCACCGGCAACGATTTTCTGGAAGAGTGCGGCATCTACCCCGCCAGAACAGGAAAAAGTAGCCAACAGACCACCAGGACGCAGCAATTTCAACGCCAGAAGATTGATGTCTTTATACCCACGGGCTGCTTTTTGTGCCTGCGAGGCTGTGGGGGCAAATTTCGGTGGGTCGAGGATGATGCAATCAAAGGAGCGCCCCTGGTCACGTAGTTTGCGCAACGCCTGAAAGACATCCGCCGTCCAAAAAGTAACGCGTTCTTCCGGCAAAGCGTTGAGGCGCACGTGCTGCCGTGCCATTTCCAGCGCCGGCTCCGAAGCGTCTATCGTCAAAACAGAGGCTGCACCGCCAGCAAGCGCCGAGATGGTAAATCCGCCGGTGTAGGAAAAACAATCCAGCACTTCCCGCCCATGCGCCAGAGAGCGTACCAAAGCGCGGTTATCGCGCTGGTCAAGGTAAAAGCCGGTTTTGTGTCCCCCAGAGACGTCAATCAAAAAACGCAACTCGTTTTCGAAAATCTCCACAGGGGCATTCTGGGGTACTCCGCGTCGCAAACCGCTGTCCTGGGGGAGGCCTTCCAGGCGGCGTACATCCACATCAGAGCGCTCATACAGGCGCGCTGCGCCACTGAGTTCCATGAGCATTTCCGTCAGGGTATCGCGCCAATAGAAAGCGCCCGCACTGAGGACCTGCATTACCAGCGTATCCGCGTAACGGTCAACTACCAGACCGGGAAGCCCGTCAGATTCTCCATGCACCAGGCGGATAGCGTTTGTGTTTTGGAGGGCGGGTATTCCCGCGCGCAAGGCCAGGGCGGTTTTCAGTCGGGCGCGGAAAAACGCGGGGGTAATATCCTCCTCAGGGTTCCAGGTCCACACGCGGGCACGAATCTGGGAATGCGGACTGAAAGCAGCCAGCGCCAGAGGGGTGCCGCGTGCATCCAGCACGCGGACGGTCTCTCCTGGCGCTGGATTTCCTTCCACACGCGCAACGGCACCTGAAAAAATCCAGGGGTGCCGCCTGCGCAAGGATTTTTCCCGGCCAGGTTTGAGTGTCAAGACAGGCAAAGACATGAGCAACTCCAAACAAAAGCCCCCGCACCAGGGATGCGGGGGCAGGGGGTGCGGTTACGACAGGCTACAGACGGGCATCTGCAGCCAGAATTTCCTCAAGTTGGGCAAACAAATTGAGACGCTCAGCCGCCTCAGCCATGACATCCATAGCGTGTTCAATTTCATCCGGTTCGTGCGCTGCGGTAACCGTCGCGCGCAGGCGCGCCAGGCCATGCGGCACAGCAGGCGAGACCACCGGCAAAGCAAAGACATCTCGAATCTGGCATTCACGGGTCATCTGGTAGGCCAGTTCATCGCTGCCACACAGGATGGGTACGATGGCTGTCTCGGTGTACAGCGTGTTGAAGCCGCGTGCCTGCAGACCAGAAATGAATTGCTCTGTATTGGCGCGCAGTTTTTCTACCCGCCAGGGTTCATCCAGGATAACGCGAAAGGCTTCCATTGCCGCGGCAGCCTGCGCCGGAGGAAGTGCTGCGGAGAAGATGTACCCGCGGCTGGCGTGCCGCAAGTAGTCAATCAACTCTTTTTTGCCGGCCACATATCCACCCACCGAGGGAATGGTCTTGCTGAGGGTGCCCATTTTGATATCAACCACCCCTTGCATGCCAAAG
This sequence comes from Anaerolineales bacterium, assembly GCA_034435695.1. Taxonomy (GTDB): domain Bacteria; phylum Chloroflexota; class Anaerolineae; order Anaerolineales; family DRKV01; genus DRKV01. The sequence goes on from DAOTWV010000246.1 coordinate 4,762, forward strand.
TGTTCCTCGATACCGCGTCCCGTCTTTCCCAGAACGCCAACGGAATGGGCCTCATCCAGCATCAGCCACGCGTCGTATTTACGGCAGAGTTCGACCACAGTAGGCAGGTCAATGATATCGCCGTCCATGCTGAAGACCGCATCGGCGACCACAAGTTTGGCCGCCCGTGGATTGCTCTCGCTCGCCTGGCGCAGGCGCGTCTCCAGGTGGTCCATATCGTTGTGCCGGAAGCGCAACATCTTTGCACCAGACATCAGACAACCATCCACAATGCTGGCATGGTTGAGTTTGTCGGAAATGACGTAATCGCCGCGCCCCAGCAGTGTGGAGATAACCGAATAATTGGTGACGTATCCGGAACTGTAGGTAACCGCGTCTTCCGCGCCTTTGAAATCGGCGATAGTGCGTTCCAGTTGGCGATGCAGGTCCAGGGTCCCGGCCAGAGAACGCACACCGTGGGTACCAGTGCCGTATTTGGCCACTGCCGCCTGTGCTGCAGCATTAATGCGGGGGTGTCCTACCAAACCCAGATAACTGTACGATGCAAAAATGGTCATCTCCCGCCCGTTGACGATAGCCCGCGCCGCCCCGCGCAGTTCGCTCACCGGCTGATTGTAGAAATACAGCCCTGCCCCGCGTAATTCCTCGGCCCGCTCAGCCATGGCTTGAATACGCTGGACTATCGGGTCGTTGATGTTGGTGTAATCTCGCATATGCACGCTCCTCTCGTGGTCAAATTGACACTTCGCTAAAGTGTAGTCCAGGAAAGGCGAAATGTCAATTGTAAATGGCACAGCGCGTCACAAAGTATCTGGCCGAAAAATCACCGGATACCAACCATGGTGCCGTTTTATCCGCAGATATCACAGATTTCCTTCGGCCTTGCTCAGGACGAGATTCGCTCCCGGAGTTTACCCTGAGCATAGTCGAAGGGGTCGCTCAGAATGTTCCGGGTGGGCACGATTAAGTGCCGTGGTACCCCTCGCGAGTCCGGCGGCTCCCAAATTGGACAAAACGTGTATTCAATTTATTCGGGAAGAAATCCATTTTGGGGTATGATTAGGGAACAACTCAGCCACCCACGCCCAACGATAAATCGTCGGGCTGAGCGGCCAAAGCCGGAGCAATCCGGCGGGTGGGCTGAGCAGTTACAGGGAACTCCCCACCCCTTTCCTGGAGCATCTTATGCGACGCTCAATACTGATTCTGATTTTGTTCCCCATCTTCTTGCTGGTCTTCGTCACGCATACGCCCGCAGCCACGTTTTCAGGCACGCCCACCCCTCTCGCACCCCCAACTACCCGGCCTCCGGCACCTGAAGTATTGCACAAAGCCATCCAGCAGGCGGCAAACACACAAGGACAACGCTCTCTGGCCTACCTGATTTACGATGTCGGCATTCATCAGGTGACCTATGACGCACAAACCGGGTGGGCAACGGTATTGCTGGAATTCCGCGACCCCGATACCGGCGAGAGGTTGCCTACCGAACCAGGCCTGGGCATCGCCCGTTGGGAGCAAAACACCTGGAAAGTGTTCATCCCCGGCTCAGCCGGCTGGGAACAGGCGCTCTCCAGGGTACCCGCGTCCCTGCTCAGTGAACAGCAGAAAACCCTGTGGTTACAGGCCGCTCGTGACATCCAGGCAAATCTGCCCACAGCAGGCCCTTTTGGCGGCTACCTGCTTCCCTGGTCGGGAGGGGAAACCAACCGCCTGACACGCAGCATCGCCCATGGTGGACAGGAATACTACGCCTTCGATTTCGCCGCCTACACACCGGGAACCATGTTCCCCGTCTATGCCGCCAAAGGGGGAACGGTCAAATACGTCAAGTGGTGGTACGAAAACGGATATTACGATGGCAATTGCAATCACGCGAACTACATCGTCCTGGAAGACACCACTACCACCCCGACCACCTACCAGTTGTACCTGCATCTGGCGCAAGACAGCATCCCGCCAGAATTACGGACGCACGGCGTGTACGTCCAGCAAGGGCAATACCTGGGGATGGCCGATGATACCGGCTGCAGTACCGGCCACCATCTGCACTTCCAGGTGCACACTGCACCCGCCTGGTGGAGCACCTCGGTGGATATCACCTTCGACGATGTAGCCATCAATGGCGGCAGACCGCGAACCCCATCGGAAGCCGCACAAGTCGGCGGGGATGGGCAGATTTACTACACCTCTGGCAACGTGGTACACAACCCGGACAACACTCCCCCAGAGGGTGGTCTGCTCTCGCCATTCGATGACGGGATGATGGTGACTACACGCACTCTGACGCTGGAAGGCTGGGCTACCGATGACCTGAGCGGACTGGGAAACGTACAATTCATCGCCAACTACACGGGCACGTGGCAAACCATCAGCCCCAACCTGGCGCCCTCCCTGGTTTTCTCGTACACCTGGGATATGTGCGCCGCTGGCGTTCCCGATGGTCCCCTGAGCATAGCCCTGGCCCTGGAAGATAACGCCCACAACCCCGGCGCGCCGCTCAGCGGGCTGCGCCACATCTTCAAACGCTACGCCTGCCCCACCCCTCCACCCTCCTGTCAACCGGCAGCCAATCAGGTGGCCCTGTTCTCCGGCCCCAACTATACGGGAGCGTGTACGCTGCTCCCCGTCGGTGACTATGCGCAAGGCGCATCGCTGGGCGCCCTGGGCGGCGGAAAAGTGACTTCGGCACAACCCGGCAGTGATGTCTTGCTCACCCTCTTTGGGCAGGAAAACTTCCAGGGGCGCAGCACCACCCTGAACGCCGATGACCCCAATCTGGCGGATAACCCCATCGGCGCGGGGGCAACCTGGTCGGTGCGCGTGCTCCCCAGGCAAGCCCTTCCCGCAACTCCCCTGCCCCAATGGCCGCCATCCGGAAGCGTACTCCCCACCACAACCGACCTGCTCTGGCAGGATGCTGGCGGTGGAGTGCAATCCCAGGTGCATCTGACCGGAACGCATCCCTTGACCAGCGCCTGGCAAACCGAACCATACCTGCCCCTCGATTTGCCCGCCGGCACGTACACCTGGACGGTACGGGCTGGCACGCCCTACACCAGCGGCATCTCCGTAACGCAAT
>DAOTWV010000247.1:0-11601 GCA_034435695.1 Anaerolineales bacterium
ATCAACCGCGCCCTGCGTCTGCTGGATGCCCCACCGCCAGCCTCCGCCACCCCCGCAGAGCGCGCCAGCCGTCTGGGAGAAACCCTGCCCGCAGTGCAAACGCTTCTCCCCCGCCTGCTGGATACCTACCATCGCCTGCGCTATGCCTCGCAGGTTGCCCCTCCCTCCGTGGAGGAAAGCACGCAGGCCAGTCGCGAAATCCGCACCGCAGCCCTGGTTGCCTGGCTCAACCGCAAACTCGCCCGCTGGCAGGAGTAGGGGGACGATAGACAGTAGACGGTTGACGGTGGACGGGGCATGCACCTGTCACCTGGCACCTGATACCTGCTACTTTTCCCCACAACCGGCGTATAATGCCATAGTGTTCCATTCCCCTGTTGCCGCGGGCAGCAGGCATTTGTGGTTCCCAATTCTGGAGGCACTATGTCACCCATCACTTTCACCCTCTTGAGCCTGACGGGGGTCATCGTTCTGTTCTTCCTGAGCGGCATCCGCTACATCCCCAACAACCGCATCGGGATTGTGGAAAAACGCTGGAGCAGCAAAGGTTCTGTTCAGTCCGGCCTGATAGCCCTGAACGGCGAGGCCGGCTATCAGCCGCAGGTATTGCGCGGCGGCCTGCACTACCTCTTCCCCATCCAATACGCTGTGCACATCGCCCCACTGGTCACCATCCCGCAGGGAAAAATCGGATACGTCTTTGCCCGTGATGGGCGTCCGCTTGCCCCCACGCAAACCCTGGCTTCCAACGAAAAGGCCAACGACTTCGAAGACGTGGTGGCCTTCCTGCAAAACGGGGGACAAAAAGGCCCGCAGCGCCGCATCCTGCGTGAAGGCACCTACGCCATCAACCTGATGCAGTTCGTGGTCATCACCGAAGACAAAATCTACTCCCTGCCTCTCAGCAAGGAAGACAAAGCCGTCATCACGAGTATGGCTGCAAGCATCGCCAACCGAAACGGCTTTACCCCGGTGGTCATCAAGGACACCGATGACCTGGTGGGCATCGTGACCGTCCACGACGGGCCTTCCCTGCCCCAGGGGGAAATCATCGCCCCTGTGGTCGGCGATACCCCTGAAAACAGCGATACGTACCACAACAACTTCCAGGAACCCGACCATTTCCTGCGCGCCGGCGGCTTCCGCGGGCGGCAGTTGCAGGTACTCGTCGAGGGCACCTACTACATCAACCGCCTGTTCGCCACCGTGGAGATGATTCCCAAGACCACCATTCCGGTTGGCTTCGTGGGCGTGGTCATCTTCTACACCGGCGAAAGCGGACAGGACATCTCCGGCGAGGAATACCGCCACGGCGAACTGGTAAACACCGGCCAGCGCGGCGTGTGGAGCGAACCGCTCCTGCCCGGCAAATACGCCTTCAACACCTACGCCGGGAAAGTCGTCATGGTGCCCACCACCAACATCATCCTCAAATGGATTCGCAGCGAAGTCGGCACCCACGGCTACGATGAAAACCTGGCCGAAGTCACCCTCATCACTAAAGACGCCTTCGAACCCTCCCTGCCGCTCTCTGTCGTGGTACACATTGACTACAAGAAAGCCCCGCTGGTGGTACAACGCTTCGGCGATGTCAAACGTCTGGTAGAACAAACCCTCGACCCGATGGTCTCGGCCTACTTCAAGAACATCGGCCAGACGCGCACCCTCATCGAGTTGCTGCAAGACCGCAGTGAAATCCAGCGCATTGCCGGCGAAGAAATGAAAGAGCGTTTTGGACATTACAACCTGGAACTCGAAGAAGTGCTCATCGGCACCCCATCGGCCAGCGAGGGCGACAAACAAATCGAGGTCATCCTCAACCAGTTGCGCGCCCGTCAGATTGCCGAAGAACAGGTCGAAACCTACAGCCGGCAAGAGAAGGCCGCCGTCAAGGAACGTGAACTGCGCGAAGCCCAGGCGCGTGCCGAACAGCAGAAGAACATCACCGAATCCGAACTGAGCATCACCGTGCAGACCAACCAGGGTAAAGCGGAATACCAGCGCGCCGTGCAGAAGGCCGCCGAAATCCGCACGCTGGCGGATGCCGAGGCCGAAAAAGTGGCCCGCGTGGGTATCGCCCAGGCGCTGGCGACCGAAGAACAGGTACGCGCCTACGGCGGCCCGCAATTCCAGGTCACCCAGCAGGTGCTCACCCGCTTCGCCGAAGCCATCCAGCAGGCCAAAGTGGACGTGGTGCCGCGCGTCATGGTCGGCGGCGGAGGCGAGACGGGCGGCAGCGCCAGCGGCAACCTGATGGAAGCCCTGCTCGCCATCCTGCTTTCCGAGCGCATGGGCGCCGTCTTGGGAGAAACCCAGCCGCCATCCCCGGAGGCCGAAGCGTTGCGCGCCCAAATCCGCGAGCGGCTCAAAAATGCCCCCGACAAGCCCACCCCGCCCAAGAAATCACAATCCTGAACCCAAAGAACGCCCCGCCTCCCGGCGGGGCTTTTTTCGTCCCCTCCCCCGGAGCCTCTATCGGGAAAACGCCGTGTGCTCCGTGTCTCCGTGTGCGTCATCCTCGCAAGGGACGCCCCGGCTATACTCCCCCAGAGGGGACGCAAGCAAATAGGGGGCAGGGCGGCTCTCCCCCCATCGGGGGGAGATGTCCGTAGGACAGAGGGGGGGAAACAGGAAGCAATCTACATCTTTTGCTTGCCCCCGTGCGGCTTTGCCCCTTGACAGGTGCGATTTTTTTATGTATCATAACTTTGTGGCACAGAGTACTTTTTATTCAAGACAACTTTTTGGCTTTGGAGGCACGATGGAAATTTCACAACAAGAGGCGCAGCAATCCCTGCGCGATATCGAAGCCGTAATGACACACACGCGCCGGGCATTGGCGCACGGCGGCGGCCCCTACTACATGCTGCTGTGGGGCACCATCTGGTTTTTGGGCTTTGGCCTTTCGCAGTTCGCTTCCGCGGATGTGATTGGGTGGGGCTGGGCGCTGCTGGATACGCTCGGCGCGCTGCTCTCTGCCTGGATTGGCTTCACACAGTCCCGGCGGGTGCGCAGCATCACCCTGGGGCCGCGTCTCGGATTATTTTGGCTGGCGTTGTTCGGGTACGCCTTTATCTGGATGTGGCTGCAACCCCCGGCGAGCGGAATGCAACTGGCGCTCATGCTCACCCTGTACACCATGTTCGGCTACGTGGTCATGGGGCTGTGGCTGCACATCAACCTGTCGGTTGGCGTGGGACTGGCGGTCAGCGCCATTGCCGTGGCGACGTATTTCTTGCTGCCCGGTTGGTTCTACCTGACGATGGCCGTTTTGGGCGGCGGCACCCTGTTCGCCAGCGGCTGGGTGATGCTGAAACGCTGGGGAGAGTGATATGGACGCGCTCAACCCCATCATCCACCAGCCTACCCGGCTGCGCATCATGGCTTCCCTGGCTGCCCTGGATGGAGATGTCTCGCTGGAATTCACCACCCTGCGGGACCTGCTCAAACTGACGGATGGCAACCTGGGGACGCACCTGCGCACCCTCGAAGAGGCCGGTTATATCCAGGTGGAAAAAACCTTCGTGGGGCGCAAGCCGTGTACCTTCATTTCCTTGACCGAAGAGGGTCGCGCGGCCTTTCAAAGCCACGTGCGCGCCCTCGAGGCTCTGATTTATGCCGGAGGAAAAAGCGATGAACGCAGTGATTGAAGTACGCGACCTGCACAAATCCTATGGAACGGTGCAGGCCGTGCGCGGGGTTTCGTTTACCGTGCAGGCCGGAGAAATTTTCGGCATGGTCGGCCCCAATGGGGCGGGAAAGACCACCACCATCGAGTGCCTGGAAGGGCTGCGCCGCCCTGACAGCGGGGATGTGCGCGTCCTGGGGCAGGTTCCCCACCAGGCCGGACGCGCCTTGCAGCAGCGCATCGGGGTGCAGTTGCAGCAATCGGCGCTGCCGCCCCGCCTCAAGGTGTGGGAAGCCTGCGACCTGTTCGCTTCCTTTTATCAGAAGCACGTCCCCTGGCAGCCCCTGCTGGAGCAATTCGGGCTGGCCGAAAAGCGCAACGCCTTTGTGGGCAAACTTTCCGGCGGGCAGCAGCAACGCCTGCACATCGTGCTGGCGCTGCTCAACGACCCGGAGGTGGTGTTTCTGGACGAACTGACCACCGGCCTGGACCCGCAGGCGCGGCATGCCATGTGGGACATGGTACGCGATATCCGCTCACGCGGCAAGACGGTTTTCCTGACCACGCACTTCATGGAAGAGGCCGAGCGTCTGTGCGACCGCGTGGCGGTGATGGATGCCGGGAAAATCATCGCGCTGGATACCCCCGAAGGGCTGACGCGTGCCCTCGAAGGGCAGGTCTCCATCGTGTGCACCGTTTCCGGGGGGGACGTTCCCCTGGAGGAATTACGCGCCCTCAGGGGGGTAGAACAGGTCACCCTGAGTGGGGCGCGGCTGGAAATCACGGGGCGCGGGGATGCCCTGCTCCCGCAGGTGGTTGCCCTGCTCAGCGCCCGTGGTCTGACCATTCGAGATATGCGCACCGAGCAGCCGGGACTGGAAGACGCCTTCCTGGCATTGACCGGCCACCAGGTGCGCGTCTGAGGAGGCTCTGCCATGCAATCTTTCGGAAAACTTACCCTGGTGAACCTGAAATTGTACGTGCGCGAACCGGTGGCGTTCTTTTTCACCGTCGCCTACGCGCCCCTGATGCTGATGCTGTTCGGTGCGATTTACGGCAACCAGCCGGAGGCCATCTTCGGCGGGCGCGGCACGATGGACGTTTCCGTGCCGGCCTATGTGGCGCTGATTGTGGTCACGGTGGGGCTGATGAGCGTGCCGATTGCCACCGCCAACGCCCGCGAATACGGCGTGCTGCGCCGCTTTCGGGCTACGCCGCTCTCCCCGGCCGTCTACATGGCCGCCGAAGTGCTGGAGTTTTACCTGATGGCGCTGGTGGGCGTCATCCTGCTGGTGCTGGTGGGCAAACTGGCCTATGACGTGCGCATCGATGGCAATCTGTTCTCCCTGTGGCTGGGATTCACCCTGGGCGCGCTCTCCACGTTTGCGATGGGCTACCTGCTGGCCGCCCTGATGCCCTCGGCGCGCATGGCGCAAACGGTCGGGATGGTGCTGGCCTTCCCCATGATGTTCCTCTCCGGCGCGACCATCCCCCTGCAGGTGATGCCGGAGAGCATCCAGCACCTGGCGCAGTGGATTCCGCTGACGTATGTGGTACAGTTGATGCAGGGGTTGTGGTTTGGGGATGCCTGGGGGACGCTGACGAAGCCGGTGGTGGTGCTGGCGGCGGTGGGCGTGGTGTGCGCCCTGCTGACGGCGCGCTTCTTCCGCTGGGATTCTGAGGGGTGAGGCTCACCCCTGCGCATGGGCAAAAACACGCCGCCGGGTAGCGCAATGCCATCCGGCGGCGCTGCTTTCGGCGAGGGGGCGGCATAACGGGGGAAGAAAATCCCGTTGTAAAGAGGATATTTGCGCCTGCAGCCAATGGGGGGATTTTGATATACTTTCTCTACAAATCCCTTTTTCCGGAGGTTGTATGCGCAGTTTGCAGAAATTCTTAGCGGTGTGTATGTTGTTCCTCAGTTTACTGTTGACGGGGTGCGGTTCTTCCGTAAACGTAGCCGTGGATGGCGCGGTGCGCCTGCATGACTTGTCGCCGCTGCCCACCCCGCAGAGTACGGATGTGGTGCCCATTCGGGTGGCCGTGGCGGCGGTCATTTCTCCCAAAGGGACGGTGGAAAGTTATTCGCCGCTGTTTTCGTACCTGTCGGAGGCCACCGGGCGGCCGGTGGAAATCGTGCAGCGGCGCACCTATGCGGAGGTCAACGACCTGGTGCGCACCGGTGAAGTAGACCTGGCCTTCGTGTGTACCAGTTCCTACCTGGTGGGGCGGCGGGATTTTGGCATGCAATTGCTGGTTGCCCCCCAGGTGCAGGGAAGGACGACCTACCAGGCCTACCTGATTGTCCCGGCGGACAGCCCGGCGCAATCGCTGGAAGATTTGCGCGGCGGCGTATTTGCCTTTACGGACCCGATTTCGTTTTCCGGGCGTATGGTGCCGACCTACTGGCTGCAACAAATGGGCGAAGTCCCGGAAACCTTTTTCAAGCGTACCTTCTTCACCTATAGCCACGATGACGCCATCCACGCCGTGGTGCGCCACCTGGCCGATGGGGCTTCGATTGATTCACTGGTCTTCGATTTTGCCGTGCAGCGCGACCCCTCGCTGCTGGAGCAGGTGCGCATCATCCGCAAATCGGAACCGTACGGCATTCCCCCCGTGGTGGTAGGCCCATCCGTGCGCCCTCAAATTCGCTCGCTGCTGCAGGAAATCCTGCTGGGCATGGCAGACGACCCCCAGGGACAGGCCGCCTTGCAAGCGCTGGGCTATGACCGCTTCGTGATGGTGGATGAGGCGCTTTACCAGAGCGCCATGCAGGTGCAGGATGCCCTGCACTTCGAGTTGCAGGAAACTCCATGACGGAAGAAACCCGCACCCAACGTTTTTATAACGCCCTCTGGCGCTGGATAGGCAGCGTCAACGTACGCACCAAGATTTTTGGCATCGTGCTTGGCAGCACCGTGATGCTCAGTTTGAGTTTCATCGTGCAGGTACGCGTGACCATGTTTCGCTACCTGGAAGCCCAGGCCCGTGAGGAAGGTATCTCCATTGCCCACGATGTGGCCGCCCGCTCTACCGATTTGATTCTCATCAACGACCTGTACGGCCTGGACCGTCTGCTGCAGGATACCGAAAACAACTTTCGGGATGTGCGCTACGCCTTCATCGTGGCCGATAACGGGGATGTGCTGGCGCACACCTTTTCGGGAGGTTTCCCGCTGGATTTACTCTCGGCAAATACGGTGACGCCTTTGGGGGATGAGCACATCGCCGTGCTGCAAACCGAAGAGGGCCTGGTGTGGGACGTCGCCATGCCCATCTTCGAGGGACGCCTGGGAACGGCGCGCGTTGGCATCTCCGACCGTTTTTTGCAGGAAACCCTGGGGATGCTGACCTCTCAAATGGGGTTGACGGTCGTCCTGGTGCTGGTCTTCAGTCTGCTGGCGGCCACATTCCTGACCTGGGTGCTGACGCGCCCCATCCTGGCGCTGGTGGAGGCCACCGAGCGCATCGGGCAGGGCGATTTTTCGGTGCGCGTCACCCCCTGGGCGGACGATGAAATCGGCGACCTGGCGGTTGCTTTCAATCAGATGAGCGCCGACTTGTCCCGCCTGGACGAAATCCGCCGCGAGCGCGAAGACCTGCGCAGGCAACTGCTGGAAGGCATCATCAACGCCCAGGAAGAAGAACGCCGCCGGATTGCGCGCGAACTGCACGACAGCACCTCGCAAAGCCTGACTTCCCTCAAGGTGGGGCTGCGCATGTTGGAAGCACAGGTGGATGAGTCCCTCCGTCCCCACGTGCTGGACCTGCACCGGGTGGCCGGCGAGACTCTCGATAACGTGCACGCCCTGGCCGTGCAATTGCGCCCCATCATGCTGGATGACCTCGGTCTGGAAGCGGCCCTCACCCGCCTGATTGAAGAATGGCAGGCGCGTTACCGCATCCCGGTGGATGCCCTCATCCGTCTGGGAGAGGAGCGCCTGAAAAGCGAAATCGAGGTAGTCTTGTACCGCATTACGCAAGAAGGCCTGACCAACATCGCCCGTCACGCCCAGGCCGGACAGGTCAGCATCTTGATTGAGCGCCGCCCTGACGAGGTATTGGAAATCATCGAGGATGACGGCCGCGGTTTCGACCGTTCCGGCGTACACCAGGGCAAACACCTCGGTCTGCTGGGGATGCGCGAACGCGTCGAACTGGTGGGCGGCCAGTTTTCCGTCGAGACCGCACCGGGCGAGGGCACCAGCATCTTCATTCGTATTCCGCTCAGCGGGAATGGAACGCCATGAACAAAATTCGTGTTTTTCTGGCCGATGACCATGCCGTATTGCGCAGCGGGCTGCGCCTGCTGCTCTCGCAATCGGACAAAATCGAGGTGGTGGGGGAAGCCGAAAGCGGCCTGGATACCATCCGGCTGGTGGAGGCGTTGCAGCCCGATTTGATTTTGCTGGATTTATCCATGCCCCGTCTGGGCGGGCTGGATGCGCTGCCCACCATACGGCGCGTCGCCCCCCAGGCGCGCATTCTGGTGCTGACGATGCACAGCGACCCGCAGTATTTGCAGCAGGCCATCCGCAACGGCGCGGCCGGCTACCTGCTCAAGAAGGCCGCCGATAGCGAACTGCTGGCCGCCATCGAAGCGGTCATGCGCGGCGAAGTGTACGTGCATTCCTCGATGACGCGCGCCCTGCTCGAAGACCTGCTTCCCACGCAGAAGGAACAGGATGAAGACGCCTGGGCGAACCTGAGCCGGCGCGAGCAAAATGTGCTGCGGCTGGTGGCGCTGGGGCATACCGGCGCGGAAATCGCCGACATGCTTTCCATCAGCCAGAAGACGGTGGATACCTACCGGGCGCGCGGTATGGAAAAACTGGGGCTGAAGACCCGCGCCGCCCTGGTGCGGTTTGCCCTCGAACGCGGCATCCTGACTTCCGATTGAGCCTTTTCGTATGCGGTTCGCAAAGGGGGAAAGGTCTCCACTAGCCAGTGGGGAACAACGGAAAATCTTTCCGTACCAGGGCAGGGTACCCTCGGAACGCGGGCGTATGCCGTGCTCCATGGTATCCGCAGATTACGCGGATTTTTTCTGTGCTATCGGCGTAATCTGCGGGTGAATTGGCGCATATTTGGAATTGCTGGGGGAAATGGGAAGGGGGGAGAAACCTTTTGGGAAGAATGTCACACACTGGGGCGCAACATGTCATAGGGCGGTAGGGGAAATCCCTACAAAGCGCGGGGAGGACATCGGGTTTTTCCCGATAAACAAAACACGGGCAATCGTCTATCCTATAAACGCTCAAAACCGGCCGAGTCCTGGCCGTCGCTCCCATTTTTCCCAATCCTTTTAGAGGAGGATGTTTGTTATGGCTGATGTACTCACCCCGGTCAGCGCGCTCGAGAGAATGCGAGAAGACTTGAAGCGTGCTCTGGCCAAACCCGTGAACGAACGCCGCTGGGTGATGGTCATTGACCTGCGCAAATGCGTCGGGTGCAATGCATGTACCATCTCCTGCAATGCCGAAAATCGTTTGCCACCTGGTGTGGTCTATCGCCCGGTGCTCGATATGGAAGTCGGCACGTATCCGAACGTACGTCGTGCCTTCCTGCCGCGCCCCTGCATGCAGTGCGATGAACCGCCCTGCACGCCGGTGTGCCCGGTGAACGCCACCTGGAAGCGCGATGACGGCATCGTGGTAATCGATTACGACAAGTGTATCGGTTGCCGCTATTGCATTGCTGCCTGCCCCTACAACGCCCGTACCTTTGACAAGGGCCTGAATTACACCGACGATACCACCACCAACGAAAACTTCGTCAGCCTGGATGCCGTGGCTTATGAAGAAGCACCGGCCTTCGATTACGGCAAGGAATGGCCGCGTGATGGTGGTTCGCCGATTGGCAACGCTCGCAAGTGCCACTTCTGCCTGCATCGCCTGGAAGCCGGAATGCTGCCGGCCTGCACCACCACCTGCATCGGCGAGGCTACTTACTTCGGTGACGCCAACGACCCCGACTCGCTGGTTTCCGAACTGATTGCCAGTCCCAATGTGATGCGTCTCAAGGAAGAATTGGGGACTAAGCCGCGCGTTTACTACCTTGTGTAAGGACCGGAGGCTCATAATGAACGGAAAGAATTCCCTGTCGAAAGTGTTTTGGGCCATCACGGCGGTTGCCTTCGTGATTGGCCTGTATGGTTTGTATGACCGCTTTGCCAACGGCCACATGCACACGGCCTACGGTTCTTACGTTCCGTGGGGGCTGTGGATTGCTGCGTACACCATGCTGGTGGGCGTGTCGGCAGGTGCGTTTGCCGCTTCGGCGGTGGCGATTACCACCCGCAAGGAAAAGTGGGAACGCTTCGCCAAATTTGGCCTGCTGGTAGCGCTGGGCGCTTTTGCCGGCGGCATGCTCAACGTACTGCTCGACCTGGGGCACCCGGAACGTCTGCTGCGGCTGTACTTCGCCAACAACCCCTTCTCGATGATGGGGCTGATGGCCTGGTTCTACCTGCTCTACGGCCTGCTGCTGGTCTTCATGATCTGGCGCATCTGGAGCCAGGGCGTGGATGACCTGATGGTCAAACTCGGCTATCTGGCCGTGCCCTTTGCGGTGCTCTTCGCCGGTGCGGAAGGTGCGCTCTTCGGTGTGGTCGGCGCCCGCCCCCTGTGGGAATCTGGCCTGACCCCCATCCTCTTCCTGCTGGAAGGCGCCATTGGCGGTCTGGCCGCGGCTACGCTGGCCAACTGGATTGCCGGTGCGCTGGAAGATGACCAGTATCAGCGCCTGGGCCGCATTCTGCTCGGTCTGCTGGCCGTGCTGGTAATCTTCGAATGGGCGGAATACTCCACCGGTCTGTATGCCGGCATCCCGGCCAAGGCTGAAACCCTGCGCAACATCTTGTTTGGCCCCTACTGGTGGGTCTTCTGGCTGGTGCATCTGGCCGCCGGTGTGGTGCTGCCGATTTTGCTGCTGGCCTTCCAGCCGAAGAACCAGGGCATGATTACGCTTTCGGCCGCCCTGGTACTCTTCACCGCAATCACTACCAAATTGAACCTGGTCATCCCGGCGCTGGCTCAACCGGAAATCGAAGGGCTGGAAAACGCCTATCATGGTCCGGGGCTGTCGTTCACCTACTTCCCGACCATGTCGGAATGGATGCTGTTCATCTGGACGGTTTCCCTTGCTGCCCTGATTTTCCTGGCCGGTTATCAGTTCCTGCCCCAAATGCTCAAGAAAGAGGTGAAATAACATGGCCGAGAAACAAACGACCCAACCCGAAAACTGCGGTCTTTCGCGCCGTGATTTTCTGAAAATGTCTGCCGTGGTCGGCGGTACGGCAGCCTTTGTTGGCAGCCTGCCGCAGGTCAAGAAAGCGATGGCGGCCCAGACGGCGCAGAGCAGTTACCCGCTGGCCAACCCGGAAAACGTACTGTACAGCATCTGCCTGAACTGCCACAACGCCTGCACCATCAAAGCGCATATTCTGGACGGCACGCTGGTCAAAATCGACGGCAACCCCTACAGCCCGCAGAACCTGCAGCCGCACATCGCTGAAAGCACCTCTCCGGCGGAAGCCGCGCACGCCGATGCGCCGGTCTGCCCCAAGGGCCAGGCGGGCGTGCAGATTGCCTACGACCCCTACCGCATCCGCAAGGTGCTCAAGCGCGCCGGCAAGCGCGGTGAGAACAAATGGGTTACCATCGAATGGGACCAGTTCATCGACGAAGTGGTCAACGGCGGCGACCTGTTTGGTGAAGGGCATGTGGACGGTTTCAAAGATGTCTGGAAACTGCGCGACCCCGACCTGAGCAAGGAACTGGGCGCCGATGCGGCTGCCGTCGCCAGCGGTGACATGACTCTGGACGAATTCAAGTCCAAGCACGCCGCGCACCTCGACCTGCTGATTGACCCCGACCACCCCGACCTGGGGCCGGTCAACAACCAGTTCGTCTTCCAGGGCGGGCGCGTGGAGCATGGCCGCAAGGAATTCATCAAGCGCTGGGTGTACT
>DAOTWV010000248.1:0-4503 GCA_034435695.1 Anaerolineales bacterium
TCTACCTGTCCGCCGGGTTTGTGGCGTTGGGCGTAAAAATACAGCCCGATGTTGAAGAATACCACCGCAGCAATAATCAAAAATACCAGCAGGGCAACATTTTCGGTCATCTTGGCTCCTTTTGGGCAGGCAGGTGTCAGGTTTCAGGTGTCAGGTATCAGGTGTCAGGCGTCAGGTATCAGGTGTCAGGCGTCAGGTGTCAGGCGTCAGGTGTCAGGTGTCAGGCGTCAGGTGTTAGCAGACAGGCTTCAGCATTCAGCATTCAGCGTTCAGCATTCAGCATTCAGCATTCATCATTCCTCATTCATCATTCTTCATTCTTCATTCTGCATTCACCTTTCTGCCTTCACCCTTCTGCTTCAACCATTCCTTCAGGCCGGGCGCCCAGGCATCGGCGGCATTCGGGTCGGGATGAGGCCCAATCAGTACGGCGCGCCAGCCAGCCTGACGTGCCCCGGCGGTGTTGCGCACCGAATCGTCCAGCAGAATACACGTTTCGGGAGGCGGATTGCCTGCCAGCGCCCGCGCCCGATGGTAGGCCTCTACTTCAGGCTTGGCGAGCCAGTTCAGGGCGCGCACGTCAATGATACCCTCGAAACAATCTTCCAGGTGCAAAAAGCGCAGTACGCGGCGGGCATGGGCTTCATCGGAATTGGTGAACACCCACCGCCGGGCGTCCAGCCTCATCAACAGTGGACGCAGCGCCGGGTCGGGGGTGAGGTAGCGTTCCAGCGGCACGTTGTGGACGTAGGCCAGGAAATCGTCGCTATCCACCTGATGATACCGCTGCAGGCCGCGCAGTGTGGTGCCGCAGGTGACCAGATAGTGTTCGCGCAAGCGCGCCGCTTCGGGCTCCGGTATGCCCATGCGCTCGGTCATGTAGGCTCCGATACGGCGCTTGATTTCCGGCCACATGCCGTTTTCCGCGGGGTAAAGTGTACCGTCCAGGTCGAAGAAGATGGTGGGGAGCATGGGAGGTAGTCGTTTGGTCTGGTAGTCTGGTAGTCTGTTGGTCTTTTAGTCTGTTGGTCGCCTGGTCTGTTAGTCGCCTGGTCTGTTAGTCTTTTAGTCTGCTGGTCGCCTGGTCTGGTAGTCTTTTCGTCTGCTGGTCGCCTGGTCTGGTGGTCGGGTGCGTGGTACATGGTACTTGGTACATGGTACTTGGTACATGGTACATGGTACATGGTACTTGGTACTTGGTACGTGGTACGTGGTACGTGGTACGTGGTACGTGGTACGTATTATAATCTCCCCATGTCCATTCACCTGCTCCCCGAAGAAATTGCCTCCCAGATTGCCGCCGGAGAAGTGGTCGAGCGCCCTGCCTCGGTGGTCAAGGAACTGGTCGAGAACGCCCTGGATGCCGGCGCGCACAGCATCCAGGTGCGCATCGAAGAAGCCGGACAGCGCCTGATAGAAGTCAGCGATGACGGGCATGGCATCCCCGCCGAAGAACTGCCCCTGGCCGTCACCCGGCATGCCACCAGCAAACTGTACACCGCCGAAGACCTGTTCCACATCATCACGCTGGGCTTTCGCGGCGAAGCGCTGGCCTCCATCGCCTCTGTCTCGCGCTTTACCATCATCTCGCGTCCGCCGGATGTCGAAGTGGGGGCGCGGCTGCGCGTCGAGGGCGGACACGCCGGCGCGGTGGAACCCGTCGGCGCGCCGCCCGGAACCCTGGTGCGCGTCGAAGACCTGTTCTACAACGTCCCCGCCCGCCGCAAATTCCTCAAAAAGCCCGTCACCGAGCGCCGCCAGATTGACGCCCTGCTCACCCGCTATGCCCTGGCCTACCCCAACGTACGCTTCGCCCTTACCCAGGATGGCCGCCCTACCCTGCAAACCAGCGGCAACGGCGAGCGCCGCGAAGCCCTGGCCGCCCTCTACGGCCTGGAGACCGCCCGCCGCATGCTCCCCGTGCAGGCGCTCGAAGGCCGCATCCGTGTCGAAGGCTTCATCAGCCCCACCGACCTGACGCGCGGCAACCGCCAGGGGATGCTCTTCTTCGTCAACGGCCGCCCGGTGCAGGATAGCACTCTGCACGCCGCCCTGCTGCGCGCCTACCACACCCTGCTGATGGTCGGGCGCTACCCGTATGCCGTGCTGTTCCTCGAAATGCCCCCCGAAGACGTGGATGTCAACGTCCACCCCACCAAAGCCGAAGTGCGCTTTCGCGACAAGGACGCCATCTTCCGGGCGGTGCAGGGGGCCGCGCGTCGGGCGTTGCTGGCGCATACTCCCGTGCCGGGCATTCAGGTGGATTCGCCGTATGCCCCCTCGCAGAACGGCCGCCCCTTCGAGAGTGTCCCCTCTCCGTGGGATGGCGCGCCTGCCTGGGGCGGCGCGGAAACGGACTCCCCCGCGGAGGGCGCGTTCCTCCCAGGGATGATGCCCCGCCCCGAAAGCGAGTCCGCTGCCCCTGCCTCCGCGGCGCAGCCGCCCCTCCCTGGCAGCGTCCCCCTCTTGCGGCTGGTCGGGCAAATCGCCTCCGCCTACCTGGTGGCTGAAGGCCCCGACGGTCTGTACCTGATTGACCAGCACGCCGCGCATGAGCGCGTCCTGTTCGAGCGTTTCATGGCGCAGCGGGACGAGCGCCTGCCCTCCCAGGCGCTGCTGGAACCGGTCACCGTCACCCTGCCGCCGGAGCAGGCCCGTCTGCTGGAAGGTGAACTGCCCGCGCTGGCGAAACTGGGCTTCCAGGTGGAAGAGTTCGGGCGCAACACCTACCTGGTGCGCGCCCTGCCGGCCCTGCTCTCGAAGATGGAACCGGCCGCCGCCCTGCGTGTGCTGGTGGAAGATTTCGAGGAAGACGAAACCCCGCTGCAAGGGCAGGTGGAAGCCAAAATCATCGCCCGCGTGTGCAAGCGGGCTGCCGTCAAGGCCGGGCAGAGCCTTTCACGCCAGGAGCAGGAAGCCCTGCTGCGCGATTTGGAGGCCTGCCAGTCGCCGCGTACCTGCCCGCATGGCCGCCCGACGATGATTCACCTTTCCGTGGACGTGCTGGAACGACAGTTTGGCCGCCGCGGTGCGCGCTGATTTGTCCCCCACCCCCTCCCCCTAAAGGGGAGGGGGAATTTGCCCACCTGCTTTCCGCCCCCGACCTGCCACCTGACACCTGCCACCTGACACCCTCTCCCATGAACGCCCTCTACCTTTCCAACCGCACCCTGACGTACCGCACCGACCTGCCCATGCCCGAACCGCCGCCGGGAGAAGCGCTGATACGCGTCCGGCTGGCGGGCATTTGTGCCACCGACCTGGAACTGGTGCGCGGCTACTATCCCTTCGATGGCATTCCCGGCCACGAATTCGTTGGCGTGGTGGAACACGCCCCGGATGCGCCGCAATGGGAAGGCCGGCGCGTGGTAGGCGAAATCAACGCTGCCTGCGGCGCGTGCGCCCAGTGCCGGGAAGGGCGTCCCACCCATTGCGAGCAGCGCACCGTGCTGGGCATCATCGGGCGGAATGGCGCGTTTGCCGAATACCTGACGTTGCCGCTTGCCAACCTGCACCCCGTGCCCGATGACGTCACCGATGAGCAGGCCGTTTTCACCGAGCCGCTGGCCGCCGCGCTGGAAGTGCTGCAGCAGGTACACATCCATCCCACCGACCGGGTGCTGGTGGTGGGCGCAGGCCGCCTGGGGCAGTTGATTGCCTGGACTCTGGCGCTGACCGGCTGCGACTTGCGCGTCGTGGCGCGGCACGAGAGTCAACGGCGGCTGCTGGCAAAGCGCGGTATCCGAACCCTGGCGGAGAACGAGGTGCCGCATTGGGGTGCGGATGTGGTGGTCGAGGCCACCGGTGCGCCGGGCGGTTTTGCGCTGGCAAAGCGCGCCGTACGGCCGCGCGGCGTCATCGTGCTCAAGAGCACCTATGCCGGCGATTTGACGCTCGATATGTCCCGTATTGTGGTGGATGAAATCACGCTGGTGGGTTCGCGCTGCGGCCCCTTTGCCCCCGCGCTGGAGCACTTGCGCCGCGGTCTGATAGACCCCCGTGACCTGATTGTGGCGCGTTATCCCCTCGAAAAAGGGCTGGAGGCCTTCGAGAAAGCCGCTCAGCCCGGTGTGTTCAAGGTGGTGGTGGGGTAGTCGGGTAGTCTTTTAGTCGCCTGGTCGGGTAGTCGCCTGGTCGGCTGGTCGGGTAGTCGGTTAGTCGGCTGGTCGGGTAGTCGGCTGGTCGCCTGGTCTGTTAGTCTTTTAGTCGGCTGGTCAGGTAGTCTTTTAGTCGGCTGGTCGGTTAGTCGCCTGGTCGGGTCGGGTGGCTGTGGTCTGTTGTCTGTGGTCTGTCGTCTGCCGTCTGTGGTCTATCGTCTGCCGTCTGTGGTCTGTCGTCTGTCGTCTGTCGTCCACCCTCCACCGTCCACCCTCTACCGTCCCCCAATAGGCAGATGCACGGTAAAGGTGGTACCTTTTCCGACTTCGCTCTCGACGCTGATGCGGCCGCCGTGCCCTTCGACGATTTTCTTGCAGATGGAAAGCCCCAGGCCGGTGCCCTGGG
>DAOTWV010000249.1:0-3222 GCA_034435695.1 Anaerolineales bacterium
AACGCCAGCCCCACGCCGAAAGTGGTCGCCACCAGCAGCACAATCACGCTCAACGAAAAAACCAGATTTTGCCACACCACCTGACGGGCGCGGCGTGCCAGGCCGATGGCGTAAGGCAGGTGGGACAGGTCATCGGCCATGAGCACCACATCGGCGGTCTCCAGCGCCACATCGGTGCCCGCGCCACCCATGGCGATGCCCACATCGGCGCTGGCAAGCGCGGGGGCGTCGTTCACCCCGTCGCCGACCATGGCCGTCGGGCCGTACTTGCGGCGCAGTTCGTGCAGCACGCGCACCTTGTCTTCGGGCAGCAGTTCGGCATGGAATTCGTCCACCCCGGTTTGGGCGGCGATGGCCGCGGCGACGCGTTCGTTGTCGCCCGTCAGCATGACGGTTTTGCGGATTCCCAGGCGCTTGAGCGCCGCGACGATGTCGGCGGCATCCGGGCGCAGGGTGTCGGCCACCGCCAGCAGCCCCAGGAAGCGTCCGCCCTCTTCGCCCTGAGTGTAGAGCAGCATGGCGGTTTTGCCCTGGGCCTCCAGCGTCTGCATTTGCTGGCGCAGGCCGGCGGGCACGCGCACGCCGCGCATCTGGAACATGCGCTCGTTGCCCAGCCATACCCGGCGGCCTTCCACGATGGCTTCGATGCCTTGCCCGGTGTGTGCCTGGAATTCTGCCGCCTCGCTTGTTGCTATCCCGCGGGCCTCGGCGGCCTGGACGATGGCGGCTGCCAGCGGATGTTCTGAACGGGCTTCGGCAGAGGCCGCCAGGCGCAGCATCTCTTCGGGGGAGGTGCCCTCCCAGGGGAACAGGTCTGTGAGGGCCGGCTTGCCCTCGGTGAGGGTGCCCGTTTTGTCGAAGGCAATCACCCGTAATTCCGCGGTGCGTTCCATGTGAATCCCGCCCTTGAACAGGATGCCCTGCCGCGCCCCGTTGGCAATGGCCGAAAGAATGCTGGCCGGCGTCGAGATGACCAGCGCACAGGGCGAGGCCACCACCAGCCAGGTCATGGCGCGGTAAAAGGTGCTCTGGAAGGGGTGTCCCAGCGCCAGGGGGATGAGGATAAGCAGCAGGGCTGCGCCCAGCACCAGCAGGGCGTAGATTTGCTCGAAGGTGTCCAGCCGGGTCTGGGTGTTGGCCTTGCTCTCCTGGGCTTCCTCCACCATGTGGACGATTTTCGCCAGGGTGGTGTCGTTTGCCAGGCGGGTGACGCGTACTTCCAGCGCCCCGTTGCCGTTGACGGTGCCCGCGAAGACGGTATCGCCGGGGGCTTTGGGGACGGGCAGTGATTCGCCGGTGATGCTGGCCTGGTTGGCGGTGGAGGTGCCTTCCAGGATTTCACCGTCGATGGGGAAGCGCTCTCCGGGGCGCACGATGACCACATCGCCCAGCACCAGGTCTTCTACCGGCAGGGTGACCAGGCGGGAGCCGCGCCGCACGGTGGCGGTGGGAGGCCGCAGGTCGAGCAGTTTTTCGATGGCCTTGCGGCTGCGGTCGAGGGCGTAGGCCTGCAGGGTGTTGGAGAGCGAGAACAGGAAAAGCAGGGCTGCGCCTTCGGCAGGCTGCCCGACGAAAGCCGCGCCCAGGGCGGCCAGAATCATCAGCAGGTCTACGTTCAGGCGGCGCTCATGCCATAGTTCGGATACGCCATCCAGCAGGCCGTAGTAGCCGCCGGCCAGGAAGGCCGCGCCGTACAGCAGGGCGCTCCAGGCTGGTGCGAACCAGCCCAGGCGTTCTCCGGCAAAGGCCAGCAGGCCGAAGAGCGCCGTCAGCAGGGTGAGCGCCACTTCCAGGTGTTCACGGGGGATGCCCGTCCAGCGCGGCGCGGCGGGGGCGGCTTCGGGGGCTATCTGGTGTGCCGCCTGTGCGCTTTCGCCAGCGGGGGCGGCAAGGTGAATTTCCATGCGGCCGTGCTCGAAGCGTGCCTGTGGTATGACATCCAGTTGCGCCAGTTCCCGGTAGCGGGTGTCCAGTCCTTGCGCCATCAGGTGGAGACAGGCGGCGCAGGCTTCATCGGATTGTGCGCGGCAGTGCTGGACGCGTTCCCAGGCGGTGCGCCCGGCCTTGCGGGTGAGTTGCAGGGCGTGTTCGGGGCGCAGGGTGCGCGGGTCGTATTCCAGCACCAGTTGGCCGCTGTGCAGGTCGAATTGTGCGGCGCGCACGCCGGCGTAGCCGGTCAGGGTATCTTGCAGGACGCTCGTGCAGCGCGTGTTTTCAGGGGGGAGTGGTTTCATCGTTTCCATGTTGGTCGCGTAGTCGGGTAGTCGGGTAGTCTTTTGGTCTGTTAGTCTTTTAGTCTGTTAGTCTTTTAGTCTGTTAGTCTTTTAGTCTGTTAGTCGGGTAGTCTGCTGGTCGCGTAGTCGCCTGGTCGGGTGGACTATCGTCCGTGGTCTATCGTCCGTGGTCTGTCGTCGGTGGTCTGTCGGTCTGTTAGTCTTTTGGTCGCGTAGTCGCCTGGTCGGGTGGTCTGTTGTCCGTTGTCCGTGGTCCGTGGTCTGTCGTCTGTTGTCCGTGGTCTACCGTCCACCGTCCACCGTCAGCATTCTTCATTCTTCATTCTGCATTCCGCATTCCGCATTCCGTTCCGTCTGGCATTCGGGGCACAGGCCGTAGTACAGCACGCGTGCGCCCAGCAGTTGGTAGTGCGAATTTTGGGTGACTTCTTCTACCAGCGCCTGGATGTGCTCACTTTGCAGGTCAATCACGCGGTGGCAGGAAATGCACGCCAGGTTGACGTGTGGGGAGATATCCGCGTCGTAGTGTACGGCGTCATCCCCGGCGCTGCCCAGCGCGTTGACTTCACCCAGCGCGACCAGCGTCTCCAGGGTGTTGTACACTGTCGCCAGGCTCATGGACGGAAATTGCACCCGCAGCGCAGCGTAGATTTGCGTCGCGGTAGGGTGCTCTTTGCTCTCCGCCAACAGGCGGCAGATGGCTTCCCGCTGCGGGGTGATGCGCTTGCCCTGCCGACGCAGGGCGGTTATCAGGTCATCGTATCGGCTCATGATACGCTCCATAGTTTATAATGATTATAAATTTATAATGATTATAAATTGTTGGGTGGTAGATGTCAAGTTACGCCGTTCATCCGTGCCCATCCGTGTTCACCTGTGGTTGTTTCGGCGCGTACAAATTTGAAATTGCAGCCAGCAATGCCCAATTTGGGACAATTCATCCGCAAATGTCGCAGAGTACGCCGATAGAACAGAAAAAATCTGCGCA
>DAOTWV010000250.1:0-2463 GCA_034435695.1 Anaerolineales bacterium
TCGGGCTGAGCGGCCAAAGCCGGAACAATCCGGCTGGCGCCATGCAGTCGGGTTTACCCGACTTTGGTGTCCTCAGCCGGGGAATTGATTCCCCGGCTGAGGACTGAGCAGTTACGTCAAGAAAACGGTTACAATAAAGAACCCCGCCGTATCGTCCTTCCTGAGTTCATGTTTCTCACCTTGCTATGACCGCCATCCTCCTGCCGACCAAACTCAGCCCCCCGCCGGTTTCTCCCCGTCACCTGCCGCGGCCGCGCGTCGCCGCGGCCCTGGCCGATGCGCGCTTCTACCGCCTGACCATCCTGCAGGCCGGTGCGGGCTACGGCAAAAGCACGGCCCTCAGCGCCCTGACCGAAGCATATCCCCCGGCGGCCTGGTACCAGGTCACCAAAGACGATGCCGACCCGCTGACTTTTCTGCTCTACCTGGGGCAGGCCATCGAGCGCACCGTACCGGCCTTTTCCTCCGCTTTTTTGCACGCCTGGAATGGCGAGAGCGGCCCGCTGCCCGTACAGGCTGCCGCGGATGCCCTGGTGGCTGCCCTCGCCCCTGTGCTGCACTCCCCCCTGCTGCTGGTGGTGGATGACGTCCACCTGGGGCTGGTCAACCCCGATGTGGCCCTGCTGCTCGACCGCCTGATTGGCCTGGCCCCTGCCGACCTGCACTTCGTGCTGGCTTCGCGTTTGCCCGTCTCACTCCCCAGCCTTTCCCGCTGGAAGGCGCAGGGCGAGGTGCTGCAACTTGACCAGCGCCTGCTGGCCTTCCGGCAGGAGGAAATCACCCGTCTTTTCGAAGAACACTACGGCTGCGCGCTTACCCCTGACGAGAGCGCAGCCCTGTACCACCTGACCGAAGGCTGGGCGATTGGGCTGCACCTCATCTGGCAGAGCGTGCGCAGCGGCGCGGCGGCCTCGCTGGAAGAGGCCTTGCAGCGCGAAGTTTCCTCGCTCGAAGGCCTTTTCGATGTGCTGGCGCACGAAGTCCTGGAGCAGCAGCCCGAAGACGTGCGCCGCTTCCTGGTGCAGACCGCCGCATTGCAAGACCTGACGCCGGGCGCCTGCAACGCAGTGCGCGCCGCCAGCGACAGCGCCGCCATGCTGGCTTACCTGCGGCGGCAGGAATTGTTCATCTTCGAGCAGGGGGATGGTTCGCTGCGCTATCATCCCATTTTCCACCGCTTTTTGCGCCAGCAGGCCAGCGCCCTCGAAAAGCAAGAAGCCCACCGCCGCGCGGCCGCCTTTTTCCGCCGCGAGGAACAGCCCGCCCGCGCCGTATATCACCTGCTCAAGGCCAGGGATTTCCACGCCGCCGGGGAGGTACTCGAAACGTATGGGGCGGCGCTGCTCTCTCAGGGGCGGCTGGATACCCTCGCCGCCTACCTGGATGCCCTGCCGCCGGAGATTTTCCATGCCCATCCCGTGCTGTTGTGCTACCTGGGCGACCTGGCGCGCCTGCACAGCCGCTTTCAGGAGGCGCTGAACTGGTATCAGCAGGCCGAGGCCGTCTGGCGCGCCCGCAGCCACACCGAGGGGGTCAGCCGCGCCCTGCGCGGGCAGGCGCGCGTCTACCTGGATACCGTTAACCCCAGCGCGGCCGAATCCCTGCTGGAAGAAGCCCTGCGCCTGAGCGACGGCATCCCCGACCGGGAAGCGCGCGCCCGTCTGTACGAACTGCTGGCCGAAAACAAACTCAACGCCGGCAAGATTGCGGAAGCCGAGGCGCTGCGTCAACAGGCGGCCTTGCACCGGGAAGGCCCCTCGGATGCGCAGTTGCTCTTCCGCGTGCTGCTGCGTACCGGACGCCTGGACGAAGCCCGCCGCCAGTTGGAAGCGCGCGAGGCCAGCGAACGCACCCGGCCGGTACACACCCCGCGGGCGCACCGCGAAACCCCCTTGCTGCTCTCGCTGATTTACGCCTTTCAGGGGGAGCCTGCTCTGGCCCTCGAAAAAGCCCTGGCCGGTCGGGAACGCGGTGTGGCGCTCGAATCCCCTTTCGTCACCGCCGTGGGGCACATGCGCGCCGGGCACGCCCGTGCCATGATGGGGGAATACCCCCAGGCGCGCCGCGACTTCGAGGCCGCCATCGAAATCAGCCGCACGTTGTCGGTGCCGCGTCTGCAGGTAGAAGCCCACTGGGGGTTGTGCCGCGTCTACGGCTACCAGGGCGACCTGACCGAGGCGCGCCGCCACGCCGAAGAGGGCATCCGCATTGCTGCTCAGGCCGGCGACGAATGGATTGCATCCCTCATCCGGCTGACGATGGGCGCGGCGCTCACCCTGGCGCAGCACGCTGAAGAGGCCTGCACGTGGCTGCAGCAGGCCGCACGGGGATTTCACGCTTGCAGTGACCCCTTTGGTGCCGATGCGGCGCGCCTGTGGCTGGCGCTCAACTGGTTTGCGGAGGGGCATACCGCCTTGCTGGAAACGCGTTTCCCGGCCCTGCTGGAGGATGTGCGCCGCAACG
>DAOTWV010000251.1:0-1792 GCA_034435695.1 Anaerolineales bacterium
TGGTGGCGTATCTGTACGACCAGCGCGAGAGCCGGGAGAAGCCGCTGGCGCAGGGCATTCAATCTGCGGTGGCGAAGGTGCAATTCCCCGATGGGCGCGAGCGCTCGCTGCTGATGTTCGATGACGGGCGGCACGCCGACGGCGCTGCCGGGGACGGCGTCTTCGGGATGCTGTTCACCGCCCGGCAGGCCGGCGAGTACACGGCGCAGGTGCGCGTGCGCGGGGTGACGCCCAAAGGAGAAACGCTGCTGCGCACCAGCGAGCATTTCTTCCCCGTGCTGGATGTGCAGGCGCGTCTGGGCAAGGGGGCTGTGGCTACCACGCTGGATAGCAACCGCTGGCAGGTTACCCTCCCCGTGGAGGGGCTGACGCCCGGCTCCAGGGTGATGGCCTTCGCCGAGATGTGGGGGCTGGATTCTTCCGGGAAGCCCGCTCCGGCAGGCTGGTTTGGCGGCCTGACACAGGTGGGCAAGGACGGCATTCCGCTGGGCTTCGATGTGCGCTGGCTGGCGTACAGCGGGGTGCATGCGCCCTTCGAGGTGCGCAATGTGCGTTTGCAGGACGCCGATACGGCTATCCCGCTGGCGGCGCAGACGCGCATGGAACTCAAGGCGCCGGCGGTGGATGTGAAGCGCATGCCTGCGGTCAGCACCATCACCGATGAGATGCGCATGGGGCCGCGTCCCCAGCGGATGCAGACGCAGGCCGCCGGCGGCAAGTTGATGCTGGTACACGGCTATTGCGCCGGCAGCAACCCCTGGCCGACTTCGGATTTCAGCAGTTATGCGGTCTTCCAGGATTACCACCAGAACCGCACGCACGACCAGTTCGCGCAGTTGATTCGCAATTACGGGGCGCAGTTCCCGTCCTTTGGGATTGTGGCGCACAGTCAGGGCGGCGCGGCAGCCCTGCATCTGTATACGTACTACTGGAGCGGGCTGGATTATTCCAGCGGTTCGCGGCTGATTCAGTCGGTGGGCACGCCTTACCAGGGCACGGCGCTGGCGGGTAATCTGGCGCTGTTGGGGCAAATCTTCGGTGTGGGCTGCGGCTCGAACTGGGATTTGACCTATGACGGCGCGGCGCTGTGGCTTTCGGGCATCCCTTCGTGGGCGCGCAGCCGCGTGCACTACTGGACGACTTCCGACAAGGACGTGTGGTGGCGCTGGGATTACTGCAATATGGCGACCGACCCGATTCTGGATGACCCCGAAGACGGGGTGGTGGAGAAGTGGGCGGCGCAACTTTCCGGGGCGACCAATCACGGGCACAAGACCGGCTGGTGCCATACCAGCGGGATGCGCGACCCGGCACAGACCAGCGACCACAGCCGCAATGCGGAGATGAACGCTTACGGCAACCGCTAAGCAGGCACGTTTCGAGGCAGGCGAGGGTCTTCCCTCGCCTGCTTTGCGTATGGCGGTGTGTCGGGTGGCATGCGAATGGAGCACTGTTGGAGGGTACGGGCTGTCCTGCAGTGCAACCTGGCGACTATCTCCCTGTGGGGATGCTTCGCGCAAGTCGTAGCAACACCTGCAAAGCCGCCCGAAGTATGCACTGGGTTGAATGGCGACGAAACGCCAACCTGCGAAGGCAGGTTTTGCACCTGTGGTTGCGGTTTCCAACTGGGAGTACGAAAACGTTGTTGGGGAATCGCGGTATGACCTGGCACACCGGAACGCAGATACCGCAGCAGATTCTCGCAGATACGGCTAATGCAGCGATGAAAACCAACACAACCAGCGGATATCAGCGGCACCAGCGTTATCAGCGTTCTACTGACCAACATATC
>DAOTWV010000252.1:0-8239 GCA_034435695.1 Anaerolineales bacterium
AGTCGGTGGTACGTCCCATGGCAAACCTCCATTCTGGAAAGATTTGCCACAGGATAGCGGACGTGCGTTGCAGGTATCGCAACACACAGGGAAAATTGTATCAAATTCCCGTCAGATTCACGGGATGGAGTTACGCGCCGGGAGCACTAACGATGTGTTGGTCAGTAGAACGCTGATAACGCTGGTGCCGCTGATATCCGCTGGTTGTGTTGGTTTTCGCCGCTTCCTTGTCCGTATCTGCGAGAATCTGCGTCAAATCTGCGGTATCTGCGTTCCGTTGTGCCAGGCCATACCGCGATTCAGCAACAACGTTTTAGTGCTCCCTTCGCCTGGGAAAGTACATGCCGGTACGGGACATGTACTCGCGGTAAGCGTCACCATAACGGATGAGCAGGTCGCGCTCTTCGGCGCGGCTCATCCAGTGAAAAAGGGGCAGCCAGATGAGGGAGTAAAGCGCCAGGAAGGGCGAATTGCATAAAAAAGCGAGCACCCACCAATACCACACTTCCCCGGCGGCCTGCGGGTGGCGGATTTTCTGATAGATGCCGCCGTACATGGTGTGTTCCTTTTTCGGGTGCATGGTCTCTTCGCCGGCATCCAGCGAACCGCGCAGCCACAAATAGCCGGATGGGATGGCAATGACGATAGCAATCGCAGCCGAGACCCAATAGGGCCAGGGAAAGTGTTCCGGCAGCGGCAGCGACAGGGGGTAGAAGGCGTACACCACGTAATTGATTCCCGCGACGGTCATGAAAATGCCGGAGAGTACCCTGTAGCGGGTGCACACGGCGTAGGCGCGCTCTCCGATTTTCTGTTCCAGCGCCGCCGGACCGGCACTTTTGAGGTAAAAGTACACCGTCAGCGCCGTGGAAAGCACCAAAAGCAAGAAATTGATTTGGGCTATCATGCGCGGATTCCCTCCAGCAAAATCTGAATGCCGCTGCGGATATGCTGCTCCACGTCTACTGATTCGGGGTCATATACCCACAGCAAAATCGTGCCCTCGTAAATGGCACCCAGCGAAATGGCGATGTCTTCCGCTGCCAGGGGACGAAATTCACCGTTGTCGATGCCTTCCTGGATGATTGGTGTAATCAGGTCGAGGTACATGCGCAGGTACTGCCGGAAGGCTTTTTGTACCGTCCGGTTACGGAAAATCAAGCCCAGAAACTCGTAGGCCACCGGGATGAGACGCAGCCAGTTGCGCATATCCGAGGTAATGGCCTCCATCATGCGCTCCAACCGTTCACGGGCGGAGCCTTCGGCATGCTGCAACGCGCGGATGTCGCGCATTTCCCGTTGGAAGAGACGGTCCAGCAGGGCGGTGATGAGCGCGTCCTTGCTCTTGAAGTACAGATACAGCGTGCCTTTGCTGACCTCTGCACGGGCGGCGATATCGTCCATGCGCGCCTTGGAAAACCCTTTTTCGGCGAAGACCACGCTGGCGGCCTCCAGAATTTGTGCAGTTCGTTCCTCGCTTACATCGGGGCGTGGGGGCATAAGCAAATCTCCTTGATGATAACTGACCAGTCAGTCAAATTGTAGTCCTTACGAAAGCACTTGTCAAATTTCTCCATATGCGCTCAGCAATGCCAAATATGGGCCAATGCATCCGCAGATGGCGCAGATTACGCAGAGGAAAGGTAACTGCTCAGCCCACCCGCCGGGGAATCAATGCCCCGGCTGAGGACACCAAAGTCGGGTAAACCCGACTGCATGGCGCCAGCCGGATTGCTCCGGCTTTGGCCGCTCAGTCCGACGATTTATCGTTGGGCGTGGGTGGCTGAGTGGTTACGAGGAAAGAAGAAAAAATCCGTTCAATCTGCGGAGACTACGCGGCAAATTTGGAATTGCTGAGGGCGTGGCTGGCCGTTGTTGCAGACAAAAAAGCCCCTCAAGGCGAGGGGCTTTTGTTTTCGGGGTTGCGGGGGTTATGCGTCAGCCTGCAACGTGCGGAATTCATTTTCCAGTTGGGCTACCAGCGCCTCACGCTCTGCGGGGGGCAGGAAGGCACTGCGTGCAGCCTGTAAGACACAGTGTTGCAGGCCGCTATCGCTCATTCCCAGGGTTTCTGCCGCCACGCGGTATTCGTCGCTCAAGGTGATGCGTGAAATACTGGGGTCGTCGGTGTTGATGGTCACGTTCAGGCCAGCGGCTTGCATGCGTACCAGGGGATGCTTTGTCAGCGCCGCCACGACGCCGGATTGGTAGTTGCTGGTGATGCATACCTCGAAAGTCGTGCCACGTTCACGCGCCAGGTGGACGGCATTTTCGTCCTCCAGCACGCGTACCCCGTGCCCGATGCGCTCTGCTCCCAGCGCCTCGATGGCCTCGGAGACATTCGCCGCGCTGCCCCATTCCCCAGCATGTACGGTGATGCGCAGACCGGCTTCCTGGGCCTCGCGGAAAATCGCGGCAAAAGGCAACGCCGAAAAATCAGCCTCATTGCCTGCCAGGTCCAGCCCGACGATGCCGCGGGACATGCGCTCTACGGCCAGGCGCGCCACCTCTTCGGCCAGGTCTGGGCTTTCGTGACGGTTGACGCTGGCAATCAGGCGCACAGGCAGGTTGAATTTGATGCTGGCCTGGCTGGCCGCCTCGATGACCCAGTCTATCACATCCGGGAGAGGAAAATCCTCCTCGCGGCTGAGCGCCACTGGCGTAAAGCGCAGTTCCATGTAGCGCACGTTGTCACGCGCCGCGTCTTCGATGGCTTCGTGGGTGATGCGGGTGATGACTTCTGGCGAGCGGTAGAACAGGCGCAGTGTGGCAAATTTGGAGAGAAAATTCGCTACGGTGAAGGGTTCTCGCTCGCCAATTTGTACCAGATTATCCAGAGGCGCGTGTTCTTCCACTGGAATGCCGTGGTCTTGTGCGATTTCCCGCAGGGTTTCCAGACGCAGGGAACCTTCCAGATGGCGATGTAACTCTACCTTTGGGTATGCCTGATAGTATTCCTGGCCGTGGTGGTGATGTTTGGTGTGACTCATTGCGCCTATTTTAGCAGAACTTTGCCAGAATGGGCAGGGAGGGACATTGCAGTTGTGTTATGCCCTGCTGCAGAGGTTATTTCCTGCGCCGTCGGCGGCGTTTGCCTTGTTTTTTCCCAGGTTCAGCAGTGGAGGTGCCTGCCTGCTGGGATTGTTCTGGGGCCTCTTTCTGGCGCGCCTCTGCGCTGGCAGCGGAAAGTGTGCTGTCTTTGCTGGGGCGGAAGGTAAACATGCGGGTAATCACACCCCGCCGGATATTGCGCAGCAGTTCCGAGAACATTTCGGAGGCTTTGGATTTGTACTGCACCAGGGGGTCGCGCTGGGCATAGGCCTCCAGGCCGATGGAAACGCGCAGGCCTTCCATCTGGGTCAGGTATTCAATCCATTCGTTGGAAATGATGCGCAGCAGCAACTCGCGGTAGATGTTGGTGATGATTTGCCGTCCCAATTCGCTTGTGACGGCTTCCTGCATGTCTGGGGAAATTTGGGAGAGCGGCTGTTCGCGGATTTGCTGGAAGGCGGCCTCGCCGATGGCGGCTTGCAGCCCTTTTTGTGTTTTCGCGTCCCAGGAGGCAGGGGGAGTGCTTGCCAGGCGTTGGAATTCGCGCTGTCCCCAGAAGGTTTGCAACGCGTCCATGGCCTCGTCGAGGTGCTGGAGGACGTGGGTGGTGATTTCGTCGGGTTCGTACCCTTCGAGTTGATGGGCTGCCAGGTAGACGTAGGAAAAGCGCAAGGTGGTCAGGGTGATGCGGCGGTGGGTCTTGCGGTCGAAGGCGATGCGGCTGCCGCGTTGCAGGTCGAGCAGCAGGCGGTAAAGGGAGGCATCGCTCAGGGGGAAGGCCGCGCCCTTGAGGGCTGTCTGCAAGTCTTTGCGCACTGCACCGGGGGCTTGTGGGGTGCCCACCAGCCGCTGGATGCGCTGCTCGAAGGCGGCTTCTACCTGGTTTTCCAGGGCTTCGAGGAAGGCGGGGATGTCTTCCTGGGTGTGCAGGGGGACGGAAATTTCCAGTGGTTCCCCCAGGCGGCGCATGGCTGCGCCGGTGATGCGCGTGCCGAACTGGTAAAGCAGGCTTTGTTCTACCGCCTTGCGTGCGATGTCTTCCAATGCGTCGGGATTCTGACGCAGGGTGCGCCTTTCTTCCCGTCCCAGGGTGAGTTTGATGTATACCAGCGAAGGCAACTCGTTCAGGATATCATCCACGGCAGGGGGTTCTTCGGCGTCTGCCAGGCCGCTGAAGTAAGTGTCCAGTGTATCGAGGCGCTCTTCCAGTAAAGTTTCGAGGCGGTCCTGGTTGGCTTCGATGACGCGCTGGAGCCAGTGGAAGACGTGCTCTTTTTCGGCTTCCAGGGCGGCTTGCGTCAGGTCGCTGATGGCTTGCAGGGCGGCCTCGGGGGTTTGACGGGCTTCCTGGGGCAGGGTTTGGGCAACCAGCCACAGGGTGTAGGATGGATGCAGGGTGTCCGCATCCACCGTGATGGGCGGCTGGATTTCTTCCATCCAGGCGAGGAGTTTCCAGGGGCCGTCTTCGTCTTCGAGGGCGGCGGGTACACGCTCGGAAAGTTCGGTTTGCAGCATGTCGCGCACGTCTTCGCTGAGGTCTTCCTTGACGAAGATGCGGTCACGCTGGCCGTAGATGATTTCGCGCTGTTTGTTGAGCACGTCATCGTATTCGATGAGGTGTTTGCGGGTATCGAAGTTGGCGCCTTCGACGCGGGTTTGCGCCTGTTCGATGAGGCGGCTGACCATGCCGATTTCGAGGGGGGTGGAATCGTCCACTTTGAGGCGTTGCAGCAAGCGGTCGGCCTGGTCTCCGCCGAAGAGGCGCATGAGTTCGTCTTCCATGGAGAGGTAGAAGCGGCTGGAGCCGGGGTCGCCCTGACGGGCGGCGCGGCCGCGCAACTGGTTGTCGATGCGGCGGGATTCGTGGCGTTCCGAGCCAATCACGTGCAGGCCGCCCAGGTCGCGGACGCGCTGCATCTCATCCATGTATTGCAGGAAGAAGCGGATTTCGCCTTCGTAGATGCCCCACTCAGCAGGGGAGAGGCGCTGCAGGGCGGCGCGGCGTTCCTGCAGAGTCATTTCGTATGCGCCAGGGATGCCGTTGCGTTTGAGGACGCGGTTGACGGCGGTGAGGATTTCTTCGGCCAGTTCGCCGCCCAGTTTGATGTCTACACCGCGGCCGGCCATGTTGGTGGCGATGGTGACTGCGCCGAAGGCACCTGCGCCGGCGATAATCTGACTTTCTTCGGTGTGTTTGCGGGCGTTGAGTACCTGGTGGGGGATGCCGCCTTCGAAGATTTGAGTCAGGCGTTCCGTGTCCTCGGTCTGCAGGCCGAGCAGGCGCAGCAGGTGAGGAAGGTTGTCTTTGTGGGTGGGGTTGAGGGAAATGCCCAGGCTGCGCGCCATTTTGCGTATTTCGGCCTGCGGCAGGCTGGCCAGCGGTGCGTGCAAGAATTGCAGTTCTTCGATTTGTTGGCCATCATCCTGCAGGTTGTGTTTTCGCATCCAGGCATCGCGCAGCAGGAGTACCTGTGCCAGGCGGCGCAGGGCTTCGGCGTGGAAGCGGCGTGAAATGCGCTCGGAGAGTTCGACGGATGTGGTGCCCAGCAGGATGGGGCGTCCCTGTACGTGGTAGCGCATGACTTCCTGCATGATAGCGCGTAATTTGGCCTCTTCGGTGCGGTAGACCACGTCGGGGTAGTCCTTGCGCTTCCAGTACAGCGGTTTTTTGTCGGGGTCGTCTTTGCGGGCGTAGCAGGTGTATTTGTAGCCGTACTCGTCCACGGCTTGCAGGGTGACCAGGTCGGAATCGGGGAGGCTGGCGCGGTATTCCAGGTTGGTGGGGACGACGAGGACATCCAGGTCGTAGATTTTGTCGAATTCTTCCGCTTCGGTGGCCGCGGTACCGGTCATACCGGAGAGTTTGGCGTACATGCGGAAGTAGTTCTGGATGGTGATGGTGGCGTAGGTGATGTTTTCGGCCTGGACGCGTACGCCTTCTTTGGCTTCTACGGCCTGATGCAGGCCATCTGACCACCGCCGGCCGGGCATGAGGCGTCCGGTGAATTCATCGATGATGATGACTTTTCCGGCCTGAACGAGGTAATCTTTGTTCTTCTTGAAGAGGAATTGGGCGCGCAGGGCCTGTTCGAGGTAGCCGAGGGTACGCGCCTGTTCGGGGGTGATGTCTTCCGGGCGTTCCGGGTCGCGCAGCGCCATGCCCAGCAATTCTTCCACGTGGGCTTCGCCCACTTCGGTGAGGGTGACGTTGCGGTCTTTTTCGTTGATTTCGTAGTCTTCGGGGCGCAGTTGGCGCACGATTTGCGCCATGCGGATGTAGTTTTCGGCGTCTTCGTAGGAGGGGCCGGAGATAATCAGGGGGGTGCGCGCTTCGTCAATCAGCACGTTGTCCACTTCGTCGATGATGGCGTAGTAGTGGCCGCGCTGGACGCGGTCTTCCAGACGCATAGCCATGTTGTCGCGCAGGTAATCGAAGCCGAATTCGTTGTTGGTGCCATAGGTGATGTCGGCGGCGTAGGCTTCGCGGCGCGGTACCATGCGTAACTGGTGCTGGTCTTCGTGGGTGGATTCGCGTTCCAGGTCTACCAGGAAGGCCTTTTTGCCGTTTTCGGTGCGGGCGGCCATTTGCAGCACGCCGACGGACATGCCCAGCAGGGTGTAGATGGGCGCCATCCAGCGGGCGTCGCGGCGCGCCAGGTAGTCGTTGACGGTGACGAGGTGGACGCCGCGCCCCACGGGGATGCCCTCCAGGGGGGTGAACTGCCACGTTTGAGGGTCGCTGCCCCATTTTTGCGCCGCCAGACGCATCCAGGCGGGGTTGAGTGCCAGGGCGTTGAGGTAAATCGGCAGGGTCGCGGAAAGCGTCTTCCCTTCACCGGTGCGCATTTCGGCGATTCGTCCCTGATGCAGAGCGATACCGCCAATCAATTGCACGTCGTAGTGGCGCAGTCCCAGGGTGCGTTTGCTGGCTTCGCGTCCGACGGCAAAGGCCTCGGGGAGCAGTTCGTCCAGCACATCTTGTTGTGCTTCGTGAAAGGCTTCCTCATCATCCAGGAGGGGCAGCAGTTCTTCAGCCTGGGTACGGCGGAAGGCGTCGGTCTGAGCGCGCAAGGCTTCGTCGCTGAGGGCTTCGAAGCGCGCCTCCAGGGCGTTGATTTGCGCGGCGATGCGCGCCAGTTTTTCGACTTCTTTACGGTTGGGGTCGCCCCCAAAAATGCGGACAAATTTTTTGAGCATAAGAGTTTTTTACGTGATGGGGATGAATATAAACCAGCAAAGGATTATAGCACATGCCCCCGCGGAAAAAAAAGAATCCGGCCAGCGGCCGGATTCGCATGGGAAATGGGAGGAAATTTACACGCGGGTGACGTATTGACCGGTGCGGGTATCCACACGGATGACGTCCCCTGCGTTGACGAAGGCCGGCACCTGGACTTCCAGGCCGGTTTCGGTAACCACTTTTTTGGTGACGCCCGTAGCGGTGTCGCCGCGTACGGCAGCCTCGGCCTCGGTGACTTCCAGGTCTACGGTGATGGGGAGTTCGATGTCCAGCGGTTCGTTGCCATAGAAGGTCAATTTGACTTCCATGCCCTCTTTGAGGTATTGGGCTGCCTCACCCACGACACTGGCGGCAATGGCGGGCTGCTCGAAGGTTTCGTTGTCCATGAAGTGGTAAAAATCGCCATCCGTGTACAGGTATTGCACGTTGTGGTAATCCAGACGGATATCCTGAACCCGGTCGCCGGAGGGGAAGGTTTTATCCAGAATGGTGCCTTTGCGCAGGTCACGGGCTTTGACGCGAATGGTGGCTTTGCCGCGCCCTGGTTTGTGGTGTTCGTATTCCAATACCTTGTACAAACTGCCATCCAGTTCGAAAGTCACCCCTTTACGAAGTTCGTTTACGTCAATCATTGCTCAGTCGCCTCACTTTTATGGTAATAGTGAGCAGATTATAGCCCAGGCAGAAATGCCTGACAAGGGGATACCATCGGGGTGGGAGCACTAAAGATATGTTGGTCAGTAGAACGCTGATAACGCTGGTGCCGCTGATATCCGCTGGTTGTGTTGGTTTTCACCGCTGCATTAGCCGTATCTGCGAGAATCTGCGTCAAGTCTGCGCGTTCCGTTGTGCCAGGCCATACCGCGATCCCCCAACAACGTTTTAGTACTCCCCACTTATACTCGCATTGACAGTAAACCGGGGGTGTGAGATACTATGGTCACGCCG
>DAOTWV010000253.1:0-1528 GCA_034435695.1 Anaerolineales bacterium
CGCTCGCGCAGGTCGGCCAGTTCCTGCTCGATTTTCTTCAAACGCTCCTTCGAGGCCTTGTCGCGCTCTTTCTTCAGGGCTTCGCGCTCGATTTCCAGTTGCATGATGGCGCGGTCCACTTCGTCCAGCGCCTGCGGCTTGGAGTCGATTTCGGTGCGCAGGCGGGCGGCGGCCTCGTCAATCAGGTCGATGGCCTTGTCCGGCAGGTGCCGGTCGGGGATGTAACGCTGGCTGAGCGTGGCCGCGGCGATGACGGCCGCGTCGGTGATGCGCACGCCGTGATGGATTTCGTAGCGCTCTTTCAGGCCGCGCAGGATGCTGATGGTATCTTCGGCGCTCGGTTCTGCCACCAGCACCGGCTGGAAGCGGCGTTCCAGCGCCGGGTCTTTTTCGATGTACTTGCGGTATTCGTCCAGCGTGGTGGCGCCAATCATGTGCAGTTCGCCGCGCGCCAGCATCGGCTTGAGCATGTTGCCGGCATCCATAGCGCCTTCGGCCTTGCCCGCGCCGACCACGGTGTGCATCTCGTCCACGAAGAGGATGATTTCCCCGGCGGCGTCGGTGATTTCCTTGAGGACGGCCTTCAAGCGTTCCTCGAACTCACCGCGGAATTTGGCGCCAGCCACCAGCGCCGACATATCCAGTTGCACGATGCGCTTGTGCTTCAGGCCTTCGGGCACATCACCCTTGACAATGCGCTGCGCCAGCCCCTCGACGATAGCGGTCTTGCCGACGCCGGGTTCACCAATCAGCGCCGGGTTGTTCTTCGTCCGGCGGCTCAAAATTTGCACCGTGCGGCGGATTTCCTCGTCGCGCCCGATGACCGGGTCGAGTTTGCCTTGGCGGGCCAGCGCGGTCAGGTCGCGGCCGTATTTTTCCAACGATTGATAGGTGTCTTCCGGGTTCTGGCTGGTGACGCGCTGCGTGCCGCGCACCTCGGCCATGGCCTTCAGGATGGCATCCTTGCTCAGGCCGAACTGTGTCAGGCGCTTGCCTTCCACACTCTCGGTCAGACCGAGCAGGATGTGCTCGGTCGAGACGTACTCATCGCGCATGCCTTTGGCATAGCGCTCAGCGGCCTGCAGCACATCCACCGCCGGGCGGCTCAGCCCGATTTCCATGTTCACGCCCTGCACGCGCGGCCGCTTTTCCAGGTCCTTGCGCACGTCCTCGCGCAGGGCCAGCGTCGAACCAGCCACTTTGGTGACGATGGCCGGAACCACGCCCTCTTCCTGCTGCAGCAGCGCCAACAGCAGGTGCGCCGGTTCGATAGCCTGGTGATTGTAATTCTGCGCCAGTTGCTGCGCAGCGAAAATCGCTTCCTGGGATTTCTGGGTGAATTTGTTCAAGTCCATAAGTGCTCTCCTTACCACTAAAAAATTGACACGTTCTGTCGTGTTCGGATTGAGTATAAGGAGCACCTGTCAGAAAATGATTGGCGAAATGTTAAATTTTCGTAACTGCTCAGGTGTGCAAAAATGAAGGGTTTCTTTTACCCCAAAGGCACGAAGAATCACAAGGTTTTTTG
>DAOTWV010000254.1:0-3653 GCA_034435695.1 Anaerolineales bacterium
CCATCTACCCGGATTTCCGAATCGGTGCGCAGGTCACAAATCATATCCCAGTGGATAACGCTCTTATTGTGGCTGCCCGTTTCGGGGTAGCCGGCGCCCAGCGCCATGTGGAAGGTGCCGCCAATTTTCTCATCGAACAGGATGTGCCCGATGAAGCGGTCAATCTGGAAGTTGGTGCCGATGGCAAATTCGCCCAGGTAACGCGCGCCGGGGTCAGAATCCAGCATCTGGAGCAGGAACTCTT
Organism: Anaerolineales bacterium; assembly: GCA_034435695.1. GTDB lineage: Bacteria > Chloroflexota > Anaerolineae > Anaerolineales > DRKV01 > DRKV01. The sequence continues at coordinate 245 of DAOTWV010000254.1, forward strand.
CGTTTTTGGTGGCCGAGGCTTCCACTACACGCCCCTCTTCAAAGCGCAGTTGTACCCCTTCCACCACACGACCGCCATAAATCGCAGGGTAAGTGAAACGCACCCAGCCATTGACGGAATTCTCTACCGGGCCGGTGTACACTTCGCCGTCAGGCATGTTGAAGCGTCCGCTGGAATTCATGAAGATGCGGTCTTTGATGGAGAGGCGCAAATCCACATTCGGGCCGCGCACTTCCACCTGGTCACGGCCTTGTAGCCAGGAGACAATGCGCGCCTGTTCTTTTTCCATGCCCTTCCAGGCTGCTACCGGGTCGTCCAGTTCGGTGAAGTTCGCCCGAAAGACGAAATCTTCATACTCCTGCATGGACATCCCCGCCTCTCTGGCATACGCTTCGGTGGGGAAAAGCGTGGTCACCCACTTGAATTCTCCCGCAGCGCCGCGGCGCATCTGGGCTTCCAGAATTTTGGCCGCCGTCTTTTGTCGGCGCGCCTGCTTTTTCGGGTCCACATCGCTCAAGGCACGCGTATCCATTGCGGAGTGAATGCGTATGCGCGATTCAAATTGCTCATACGCCAGATGCATGAATGTGGGCACGAAATCCAGTTGTGCCTCACTGGCATAGGTGTAGAACAATTTTTCCTGGTCGGGGAAGGTAAACAGGGGATGGGGGTGCCCACCACGCTGCAAAATCAAAGCATACAGTTCGCGCACCAGCGGTTCAGCGGCAAAGGTGGCTTCCAAGAGCACCCGGTCACCGGGCTGAATGCGGGCGGAATGGTCTACCAGCACTTTGGCAAGTTTTTCTACGCGAGGGTCGCTCACGGGGTCTCCTTAGGCACAAAAATTTTGGAAAGTGGGGGAATTATATCACGTTTTCATGCCAGATAGCGTCCTGCATCTCCATAAGGAACACTAAAAAGAAGAGAGTGCGACAAGGTTGTTGGAAAATCCGGGTCCCGGATGGTTTCCATTGCATGCGGATGAATGTGGATTCTCTACAAAAACCAATGAACATCTCCCTCCTGCCTCTGGGGAGACAGTGCCAAAACGACTATAATTAGCCTATGCCTCGCTCTCACCTGCAACGCATCATCCCTCTTGCCGGCAGCATCTTGCTTTTTCTGTGGTGGCAAACCACCCCGCCCGGGCTTCTCGGAAAGGCCGATGCCATTGGTTACGCCGTCTGCCATCGAATAGACGTACGCTCCTTTCACCTTGGGGCACGCGCCATTCCCCTGTGCGCCCGCTGCACCGGCATGTACGCGGGTGCCATGCTGGGACTGCTCTACCAGCGCCTGGTTGCCCCTCGCCATAGCGCCTTGCCCCCTCTCCGCTTGTGGATTCCGCTTGGCCTCCTTGCTGCGGCTTTCGTCGTAGACGGCACCAATTCCTACCTGCATTTCTTTCCCGGTGCACCCGGCCTGTACCAACCCAACAACATCCTGCGCTTGCTGACCGGCACGGGCGTCGGCGTGGTGATTTCCGCCTTTCTCTACCCTGCATTCCAGGACACCATGTGGCAGCACCCTGTTCCCGTCCCGGCCCTGAAAGACGGAAGAGCACTGGCCATTCTCCTGGGGCTGGCGCTCGGCATGGATGCGCTCATCCTGACCGAAAACCCCCTGCTGCTTTACCCGCTGGCGCTCATCAGTGCGGCTGGTGTTCTCGTTCTGTTGAGCATGGTTTATGGTATGCTATGGGTAATCCTCTGGAAGGCGGAACGCTTCGCCACCCGCTACCGCCAACTGCTCCCCCCAATGCTGGTCGGCGTCACGCTGGGGCTTGTGCAAATCGCCCTGCTCGATTTCCTGCGCTTCAAACTAACCGGCACCTGGGACGGATTTCATCTGGGATAACCTTATGGACATCTTCTCTGCTTTTGGCCTCTCGGCCAGCGCCGGGCTGAACGCCTACATCCCGCTCCTGGTGGTCGCTCTCCTGGCGCGTTTCACCACCCTGGTACAGTTGCAATCCCCCTGGGATTCACTGGCCAACCCGTGGGTCATCCTGCTGTTGTTCATCCTGGCTGGCATCGAGTTCTTCGCCGATAAAATTCCCGCCATCAATCACCTGAACGACCTGATTCAAACCTTTGTGCGTCCTGCCGCGGGCGCCATCGTGTTTGCCGCCAATGCACACAGCGTCACCCAGGTACACCCCGCCCTGGCGCTGGCCGCCGGTTTGCTGGTGGCGGGCAGCGTCCACACCGCCAAAGCCGCGGCTGTGCGCCCGGCCTTGACCGCTACCACTGGCGGTGCGGCCAACATCCCCGCCAGCATCGCGGAAGACCTGCTCTCCACAACGCTCTCCATCCTGGCCATCGTCGTGCCGGTGCTGATAGCCGTCATCCTCATCCTGCTCACAAGTCTGGTGATTTTTTGGTTGTGGCGACGCGCCCGCCGACAAACCCTGTAATTGCCATGACATCTCTCTCCGAGCCGCCCAAAGTCAGTTCTCTGGCTATCGTCAGCCTGGTAGCCAGCATCCTGGGGCTGACCTTGCTGCCCTTTACCGCCTCCGTGGTTGCCATCGTCAGCGGGCACCTCGCGCGTCGGGAAATCGCAGCCAGCAACGGCGCACTACGCGGGGATGAATTCGCCATCAGCGGCCTGATACTGGGCTACTTTGCCCTCCTGATAACCGCAGTCGTGTTTTTCATCGGCCTGGGTATACTCCTCATCCTGGCCGCCTTTCTGATTTTCACGCTTTCTCCATACCACATCCCGGCGCAAACCCTGCTGTTCGCCGCGCTTTGTCTTTGACACATCCCTCACTCGCTGCACAACCTCGCTGTCAGCCTTTCGAAGCAAAAGCGGCAGCGCAAACATTTCACACCGTCTCACGGAGGAAATCGCATGGAAACACAAGACCGCAATAAAATCATCATCATCGCTGCAGTTGTTCTCGTCCTGCTATGCTGTTGCTGTCTGGCGTTGGTAGTCGCCTGGTACACCGGCGACTACTTCGTCAACGCCATCAACGAATTGAGCACCCTGTTCCCTGCCCTGCCTGTCTTGTAACCCTCTCTGGTAGCCTATGAAAGTCATTGCCGAATTGACCATCATCCCCATTGGCGTAGGCGTCTCCCTGTCCCCCTGGGTAGCGCGTTGTGAACAAATTCTGGCCGAAAGTGGCCTGCACTACACCCTGCACGCCAACGGCACCAACATCGAAGGCGAGTGGGATGCCGTCTTCGCGGCCATCAAACGCTGCCACGAAGTACTGCACGCCGAAGGCGTGCCTCGCATAGCCACCCATCTCAAAATCGGCACGCGCGTTGACCGCGAAGCCAGCATGGAAGCCAAAATCCGCAGCGTGCAGCAAAAACTAGCCCAAAATTAACCTGCTCTGCAATGCAAACAGGCGCTGCAACGCCCCCAAAGCCTGCCGCGCCTGTTTGCGCGTCGC
>DAOTWV010000255.1:0-18007 GCA_034435695.1 Anaerolineales bacterium
ACACGAATAACCAGGGAAAAGCCCCGTCCAGGTGGACGGGGCTTGCTTTTGGGACAAAGAATCACGTGGGCAGGAAGGGCATAGCAGGGCCATCCAATCCCAGGTGCTCGCTGAGGGCAGCGCGTAGCGCCGTACGGTCGTCCCAGGGGTATTCAGTCTCTCCAAAACACATGGATTGTTCGTGCCCCTTGCCACACACAATGACCACATCCCCCGGTTGCGCCTGCTTTACCGCAAAACGAATGGCCTCCCGCCGGTCGGGGATGCGCCAGAAGGTCTCGCCCTCCACCCCGCCTTGCGCCAGCGCACCGGCAGCCATTTCCGCCAGAATGTCCTCCAGCGATTCCGTACGCGGGTCTTCAGCGGTCAAAACCGTGAGGTCGGCCATGCGGGCAGAGGTTTCAGCCATCAGGCGGCGCTTTTGCCGGTCACGCAAACCGGCAGAGCCGAAGACAGCAATCACCCGGCCGGTGGTCAGTGCGCGCACGGTTTCCAGGGCGCGGGTCAAGGCATTGGGGGTATGAGCAAAATCCACGATGGCAATGAAATCCTGTCCCAGGGCAATGCGTTCCATGCGGCCGGGAATGCCGGGGAAAGTGCGCAGGCTGTCGAGCGCCGTGTGGAGGTCCACGCCCAGGCCGCCTGCGGCGGCCGTGAGGGCGGCCAACACATTGGAAACGTTGTACGCCCCCAAAAGGGGGATGGTGACTCGCTCGCGGGTGCGCGGCGTCCTCAGGGTGAAACGCATCCCATCGGGCAATGCCTCCACCTCTTCGGCGCGAAATGTCGCCTTGGGATGCATCCCATAAGAAAGCCGCCGGGCGCGTTGTGGTGTGACCTCCCACAGGTAGTCGTAAGAGGCATCATCCCGATTGAGCACTGCCACTCGCGGGGTTCCATGGGCTTTGGGCGGGGTTTGTCCCAGCATGCCAAAGAGGCGCGCCTTTGCGGCGCGGTATTGGCGATAATCTCCGTGGTAATCCAGGTGTTCGTGGGTGATGTTGGTCACCACGGCCACATCGAAGGCACATTCGCCGACGCGTTGCTGCTCCAGGCCGTGGGAGGTGGCCTCCAGCACGGCATGAGTCAACCCGGCCTGCACCATCATGGACAGATAACGCTGCACATCCGGGGCTTCGGGGGTGGTGACATGGAAGCCGGTATCCAGTTCCTGGTTGCCGATGCGGGCATTGACGGTGGAAACCATGCCGACACGGATGCCGGCATGGTGCAGGATGTGGTAGAGCAGGTTGGAGGTCGTGGTTTTGCCATCCGTGCCGGTAACGCCGATGACGGTCAGGCGGTGCGCCGGGTAGTCGTACAGGGCAGCGGAGAGTTGCGCCAGCGCCTTGCGGGCATCCTGCACCTGAGCGTAGGGGACGGGCAGGTCGATGGGCGGGCGCGTCCCCACAATGGCTACCGCGCCACGCTGGATGGCATCGGGGACAAAGCGGTGGGCATCCACCTGTCCCCCCGTGAGGGCAACGAAAATCCCGCCGGGCTGCACCTGGCGCGAATCGAGGTACACACCGCTTACGGGCGGGTTTGGGGCATCAGGAGGCAGGCTCTGGCCGATGGCCTGCCACAGAGAGGCAAGCGTTTTTGGTGACATGAGATTTTCCCGTACTCTGGCTGGTTATGCGGGGTGCTGGTTGTGGCAGGAAACGAGGCTGCATGAGGGTGAATACAAAAAACGCCCAGGAACGACGCCCTGGGCGTTTTTGTGGTTCAGGGGGAAACTCAGGCGATGGAAGCGCGCAGGCCTTCCAGGCGGGCAGCCACAGAAGCATCCAGCACACGGTCACCGGCCTTGACCACCAGACCGCCGAGGATGCGGGGGTCAACGCTGAAGGTAACTTCTTCAGCCCCCAGGTCCTTGCGGATGGCGGCTTTTTCCTCATCGCTCAGCGGCAGAGCGCTGACGACTTCCACCTGCTGCCCGGCGAAGGTCTCTTCGACGACGACCACCTTGCCAGACTTCACGCCGGAGAAGAATTCGTCCAGCAATGCGCGCTGGCGTTTTTCGTCCAGGGCCTCGCCGACCAGTTTCTGGGCAGCAGAAACGGCCAGGGCTGCCACCTGCGGGCGCAGTTCAGCCAGGAGGCGTTCCTTTTCTGCCTCGGCATCGGCGCGGGCGCGCTCGATGATTTGCGCAGCCTCGGCCTCGGCAGCGGCTTTGATTTCCTTGGCGGCCTCATCGGCGCGTTCGCTGGCGGCACGCACAGTCTCAGCGGCTTTGGCCTGCGCCTCAGCCAGGATTTTCTGCGCCTCTTGCTCAGCGTTAGCACGCGCCTCGGCGGCCACACGGGCATCTTCCAGGCCCTGTGCAATGGTAGCGCGGCGTTCTTCGAGCATGTTCAGAATGGGTTTGTAGGCCCATTCCTTCAGCACGACGAACATGATAGCGAAGTTGAAAATCTGAACCAGAACGTAGCCCAGATTAATTCCTAAACCTTCCACGTGGTTGCTCCTTTCGTTCGTAGAATGTGCCGAATACTCGGTTTAGAACACGAACAGAATCAGCAGGGCGACCACCAGGCAGTAAATAGCGACTGCTTCGGCGAAGGCAATGCCCAAAATCATGTTGGTCTGCACTGTACCGGCTGCATCCGGGTTGCGGGCAATACCCTGTACCGCACCATGTGCGGAAAGGCCAATGCCAATACCGCCGCCCAACGCGCCAATCATCGCCAGGCCAGCACCAATCAGTTTAGCAGCAGAAACGATGTTTCCTTCCATTATTTTCTCAGCCTCCAGGTAAAAAATAGGGGTTATATTTGTCAATATATTTGCTGCGGTGTCATTGCGAGCCCCGAAGGGGCGAAGCAATCTCCTTCAGAGCAATCAGGAGACTGCTTTGGCGGGTATACCGCCTCGCAGTGACACCCCCATAAGGGATTTTCGGATAGGTTCTAAGTAGAAATGGTTGACGCTCAGGCATGCGCCTCTTCGTGGTGTTCGCCATGTCCCTGAGTGGCCTGCGCCATGAAGGTCATGGTCAGCATACCAAACACCAGCGCCTGGATGATGCCCACGAAGGCTTCCAGGAGCAAAACCAGGGATTGGGCAAAGACCGGCACCAGCGCACCGATAACGAAGAGCATGACCGAGCCAGCGAAGATGTTACCGAAGAGACGGAAGGCAAACGAAAGGATTTTCGAGAACTCCGAAACCAACTCCAGCAACCCTACGCCAAAGTCAATCGCGCCAAAAATCGGCTTGTTGAACAGCGTGCCGGTGTTCAGGAATTTGGTGAAGTACGCCAGCCCCTGGGCGCGTACCCCAATGACCTGAGTCATGAAGACCGAAATGAGCGCTAACGCTACGGTGAAGTTCAGGTCAGTGGAGACCACACGCACCCACGGCACAACCACAAAGCCTTCCCCGTGGGCGGCTTCCTGCTTGATGAGGAAGGGGCCGCTGTGTGCGAAGCCGTGTGCGGACTTCTCCAGAAAACCGATGCTGTCCACGCCGGGGATGAGTTCCATCCAGTTGGCGACCAGCACCATCAGCATGATGGTGGCAAAATAGGGGAAGATGGCTTTCGCCCACTTCCCGGCTGTCGATTCCGTCATGCCGTACAAGGCCTCAAGGAGCGCTTCCACCGCACCGCCGATGCCTTTGAGCATCTGCTTGCCGCCGCTCTTCACCTGCTGCCGGATGCTGAAGGCCAGCAACAGCAGGATGATGTCCACCAGCACCAGCGCGACCAGCGTGTTGGTCAGGTAAAAATCGCCGATGACAGGCAGGGTGAACAGCGGGGTGTGGGAAAGCGGTTCCGCGGGCAACTGTACGTGCGGACGGATGGGGGGGTAAAACCGCGCGGCGACGATGCCTCCGACGATGAAGAAGAGCACCAGCCAGCGGTTGAAGCCCCAACGCCATTTGCTTTGTTCCACGTTACGCTTCCTCCTGAAAATGAGAGTTTTCTTTGGGAACGGGTTTGATTTTGGAGGTGGCCTTGCGAACCACCCACAACATGGCTACTACAGTAACCGGCACACTGAACACCAGCAGCAGAATGGTGAACATCGGCCGGGTACCAAACGCATTATCCAGCCACAGCCCCCCCAGCAACGCCCCCACGATGATGACCAGAGTCAGACACCCGACCTGGCTGCTCACGGCGGCCAGAGTCAGATTGAAGGCGTATTGCGTCTTGTTTCTTTCCGGGGTCGGGTTAGTCATGGCGGGCGAATTTTATCATAGGTGTAAGAAGACCGTCAATGTGCAAATTGGCACAATCGCAAGAGAGCGCGGAGATAGTCCCATCCTGGTGGGACTATCTCCGCTTTTGTGTGTTAGAACAGGGCTGTAGCAGCAATACCGGTCAGGTTGAAGAAAGGCGTGAACAGGAAACCGATGACCAGAATGCCAATCGCCAGCACGACCAGTGCAATGCCCTGGGGCGTGGTGATGGGCAAGGGCAGGTTTTCCGTTTCTTCGTTGCGGTGGTGATAGACCTCGTTGAGCACCTTCAGATAGTAGTACAACCCGATGATGGAGTTGAGCACACCGACCACAACCAGCCATGTCCAGCCAGCCTGCATGGCCGCAGCAAAGACCACCACTTTGGCCACGAAACCGGCAAAGGGCGGCATCCCGGCCAGCGAGAGGAAAGCGGCCAGCATAGCCAGCGCCAGCGCCGGGCGGCGGCGGCTGAGACCGGCATACGCCGGAATGTCATCCGTCCCCGCCACCTGCCAGAAGATGCCAGCCACGCCAAAGGCGGCCAGGTTGGTGAGCAGGTAGGCACCCAGGTAGAAGACCACGCTGTTGACGCCCAGTTCGCTCACGGCCACAAAGCCCACCAGGGCGTAGCCAGCGTGTGCAATCGAGGAGTAGGCCAGCATGCGCTTGATGTTCTTCTGGTTGATGGCCAGCAGGTTCCCCAGCGTCATGGTGATGGCAGATACCACAGCCACCAACCCCTGCCAATATCCCTGACTCGCGGGGAAGACGGTGACCAGCACACGCATCAGCACCGCAAAGCCAGCGGCTTTGGAAGCGGTGGAAAGGAAGCCTGCCACCGGCGTAGGCGCACCCTCGTACACATCTGGCGCCCAGAAGTGCAGCGGGAAGATGGAAACCTTGAAACCAAACCCCACCAGCAGCAGCATCAGCACGCCCAGCACCAGGGCCAGGGGTTCATCGCTCAGACCGGCAGCCACGCCTTCAAAGCCAGTGGCGCTGGTAAAGCCATACAGCAGACTGAAGCCGTACAGCATCACCGAGGAGGTCATCGCACCGAACAGCAGGTACTTGAAACCGGCTTCGGTGGATTTCTCGTCTTTGGTGAAGAACCCGGCCAGAATGTAGAGCGGGATGGAGGTGGTTTCGATGGCCAGGAAGAGCATGATGATGTCGCCTGCAGCGGCCATCAGTGTCATGCCAATGGTGGAGACGAGCAGCAGGATGTAGAATTCACCGCGCCGCCCCAGGGCGGGGATGTCCATCCCCAGGAGAGCGGTAATGCCCGCCCCAAAGAGGAAAATCAACCCAAAGGTGAAGCCCAGCCAGTCGTGGCGCAGCATCCCTCCCCACAGGGATTGCGGTTGCGCCCCCGGACGTCCCAGAGCGACGGTCAACACCAGGGTGAGCGCCACCCCTCCAAAGGTCAACCAGCCCAGGTTGCGGCGGCGGTCCTCATCCCACAGGGCATCGAAGAGCAGCACCAGCAGGGCGACGAGCACAAGGGAAACTTCCGGCAGGATTGCCAGGTAAGGTTGCATAGCATTCACTTAGGCACCTCCCAACAAGCGAAGGACGTTCTGGACGCCCGATTCGACCATCGGCACCATGAAGGCGGGGTATGCACCCAGCACCAGCAGTACCAGCGTCAGGGCGGCGAGGGCAATCTTGTCCAGCACGCGTACATCGTGCAGGTGCCCTTCCAGGGCTTCGGGGATGTCTCCGAAGAACACGCTGCGCACGATGCGGATGATGTACGAAGCCGTCACCACGATGGAGATAGCCGCCGTGACCGCAATCCACGGGTGGGTTTGCCACACACCCATGAAGATGGGGAACTCAGCCACGAAGCCGGAAAAGCCGGGCATACCCATCGAAACCAGCCCGCCGATGATGAAAGCAATCGTCGGCCAGACCATCACCTTCGAGACGCCGCCCAGTTTGGGAATATCACGCGTGTGCGCCTGGTCGTAAACCATCCCGACGACGGAGAAGAAGAGCGCCGTCATCGCACCGTGGGAGAACATCTGCACCCCTGCGCCGACCATACCGTCGTGCGTCAGGGTGGCGAAGCCCATCATCACCAGCCCCATGTGGGAGACCGACGAGAAACCGATGACGTATTTGAAGTCCCGCTGGATGGAGGCGATGAAGGCCCCGTACACCACGTTGACCAGCGCCAGCAGGATAATCCACTTCATGTGGACCTTTGCGCCTTCGGGCAGCAGCATGATGCCCACCCGCAGGGCGGCGAAGGCACCCAGTTTCATCAGCACGCCGGCGTGGAACATGGAAACCGCCGTCGGCGCAGCCACGTGACCATCCGGCGACCAGTTGTGGAACGGCCAGATACCGCCCAGCACCGCGAACCCCAGGAAGACGAAGGGGAACCACAAGGTCTGGAATGCGGTGGAAAAGCCCGCTTTTTCCAGTTGCAGCATATCGAAGGTCAGGATGCCGGTGTTCTGGTAGGCCGTCCAGTACATCGCCAGCGCGCCGACCAGGGCAATCACCGAGCCGACGAACAGGTACAGGGTCAGTTTCATGGCCGCGTATTCCCGCGTCTGCTTCCAGCCCCAGATGGCAATCAGCAGGTACATCGGGAAGACGGCGATTTCGTAGAAGAAGAACAGCATGAAGAGGTCGAGGGAAACGAAGACCCCAAACACGCCGGTTGCCAGGATGAAAAGGAAGGCAAAGAACTCGCGCGGGCGGTCATCGATGCCCCACGAGATGAGCACGCCGGTGAACATCACCAGACCGGTGAGCATCACCAGGGGGGTGCTGATGCCGTCCACCCCAACGTGGTACGAAATGCCAAGCGCAGGCAGCCAGGTGTATTTTTCGACGAATTGATAGCCTGCAGCGGCAGCATCATACGAAAAGTACACCCATACCGAAAGCGCAAAGGTAAACAGACCGGCAGCCAGGGCAGCCACGCGGGTCTCTTGCTTCCGGTCGGCGGGAATCAGCAGCAAAAGCAGCCCGGCGACCAGCGGCGTGAAGACGATTACACTCAAAATCGGAAATTGCATCGCTCACCTCGCAGCGTTTACGCGCCGAACAACATGGACATCGCGCGGTTGATGACTTCCAGCAGCCAGGCAGGCCACACGCCCAGTTGCAGCATGAGCACCATCAACGGCGTAATCACCAGCAGTTCGCGGGCGTTGATTTCCGTCAGGTGGCCGACCCATTTCTCGTTCAGCGGGCCGTGCAGCACCTTCTTGATTCCCTTGAGGATGTAGGAGCCGGTAAAGAGCAGGCCGAGCATCGCCACCGCGGTGTAGACGGTGAAAATCGGCCAGGAGCCCCGCACCACCAGGAATTCCGAAACGAAACCGTTCAGCCCCGGCAGCCCCAGGGAGGCCATCGAGGTGAAAATCAAGATGCCGCCATACACCGGCACCAGCGGGAACAGGCCGCCAAACTCGTTCAGGTCACGTGTGTGGGCGCGTTCGTAAATCACACCCACCAGGAAGAACATGCCGGCGGCGCTCAGCCCGTGATTGAACATCTGCAGCACCGCACCGTTCAGCGCGATGGTCGCATCCAGCGTGCCGACGGCTTTGGCCGCCGCAGCAATGCCCAGCACCACAAAGCCCATGTGGTTGATGGACGAGTAGGCCACCAGGCGCTTGAAATCATCCTGCCCGTAGGCCCCGAAAGCGCCGAAGATGATGGCCATGACGGCCAGGAAGGCCAGCCAGCCGGCATATTGCTTCGCTTCCGCCGGGTAGAGCGGCAGGACGAAGCGCAGGAAACCGTAGGCGCCCATCTTCAGCAGCACGCCCGCCAGAATCATCGAACCGGCGGTCGGCGCTTCGGTGTGCGCATCCGGCAGCCAGGTGTGGAACGGCCACACCGGAACCTTGAGGGCGAAGGCAATCGTCATCGCCCAAAAGGCAATGGCCTTGGCCGTAGCAAAGGGGATGCCCAGCGGCACGTTGGGGGAACGCTGCAAAATCGGCCACAGTTTGAAGAGTTTGGGCAGGTCGTAGGTACCAGCAGAGACGCCCATCAACTGAATGGCCAGCAGCAGCCCCAGGGAGGCGCCCATGGTGTACACCATGAATTTGAAGGAGGCGTACACGCGTGAGGGGACTTTCATCCCACCCCACAGTTCGCGTTCGCCCTTGGGGTTGCCCCATTGGTCAATCAGGAAGAACATGGGCACCAGGCCGACTTCGTAGAACACGAAGAAAATCAGCATATCCAGCGCCATGAAGACGCCCAGCATGCCCGTTTCCAGGAAGAGGAAGAGCATCATGTAGGCTTTGACCTTTTCCTGGATGCTGAAGGAAGCCAGGATGGCCAGCGGGCTGAGCAGGGCGGTCAGCAGCACCATGGTCAGGCCCAGGCCGTCCACCCCCAGGTGGAAGGTCGCATGAATGGCCTGATACCAGGCGTATTGCTCCTGGAACTGAAAGCCCGCTGCGCCGCGGTCGAAACGCATCCACAACACCAGCGCCAGCACCAGAGTCAACAGGCTGGTGATGAGCGCCGTCCAGCGATGCAGGCCCTTCGGTTCGGAGGGCAAGAAGAACATCACCAGCGCGCCCAGCGCAGGCAGGAAGAGGATGAGCGTGAGAAGATGATTGGCGATGAAATCCATCGTTTGCTCCAATATCACTTATCGAACTGCGCCTACGGCATGGCCGTGACGAAGTATGCCAGCACAGCGGCCACGAAAATCAGCGCCGCCACCATGTACTGCTGCACGCGCCCGGTCTGGATGACGCGCAGTTTGTCGCCAAGCGTACGCGTGGTATCCGCCACCTTGTCGCCAAAGCCGTTGATGAGCGGGTCATCGATGACGTAGCGGAACAGGCCGCCCAGGAAGACGGAGAAGCGCGCCAGCGTGTGCAGGATGCCGTCAATCACGCCGCGGTCCATAATCTCGAAGGTGAAGACTTCGGAAATCCACACGGCCGGCTTGACGAAAATTTTGTCGTAGATTTCGTCGAAGTAGTACTTGTTCTCCAGCACGGGATGCAGCGCGCCCAGCGGTTTCTTGAGCGGGTCTTCCGCACCGGCGGGCACGTTGCGGTACATCAGCCAGCCGGCAGCCAGGCCGCCCAGCGCCACAACAAGCGAGGTCAGCAGGGGGATGTACTGGATGAAGCCTTCCAGCATGGCGGCTTCACCGTGTTCCCCAATGGTGCTGATGACCCACGGGTGGAACCAGTTGGGAACCAGACCGCCCAAAATGGGGAAGTGTTCGGGGATGCCCACCCAGCCGAAGGAAACCGCAAAAATGGAGAGCACCACCAGGGGCAGCGTCATCGTCCAGGGCGTTTCCTGGGCGTGCTCGGCCTCTTTGGTGCGCGGCGTCCCCAGGAAAGTCAGGGTAATCTGCCGCATGGTGTAGAAGGCGGTCAGGAAAGCGGCCAGCGCCAGCACGCCAAAGACCCACCAGTGCCCGTTGGTGAAGGCATCGCCCAAAATTTCATCCTTCGACCAGAAGCCGGCCGTCACCACCGGAAAACCGGAGAGGGCGAAACCGCCAATCAGGAAGGTCCAGAAGGTGATGGGCATTTTGTCTTTCAGGCCGCCCATGTTGAACATATCCTGCGGGTCTACGTGATGGTCGCCGGTGTGCAGCACGCCGTGTTCCATGCCGTGAATGACGGAGCCGGAACCCAGGAAGAGCAGCGCCTTGAAGAAAGCGTGCGTCACCAGGTGGAAGGCGGCGGCCACATACGCGCCGATGCCGATGGCCGCTACCATGTAGCCCAGTTGGGAGATGGTGGAGTAGGCCAGCACGCGTTTGATGTCGTTCTGCGCCACGGCGATGGTGGCCGCGAAGAGTGCGGTAAACGCCCCGATGAAGGCAATCACCGTCATGGTGAAATCGCCGGCTTCCTTGCTGGCTTCCAGGATGGGGAAGATGCGGATGACCATGTACACACCCGCCGAAACCATCGTGGCAGCGTGAATCATGGCCGAGACCGGCGTGGGGCCTTCCATGGCGTCCGGCAGCCAGACGTGCAGCGGCCACTGCGCCGATTTGCCCACCGTACCGATGAAGAGCAGCAACCCAATCAGGCCGGCAGCCGAAAGCCCCATGAAGCCGGAGGCGTGCTCTGCCAGCATGTGCAGGTTTTCGGGTGCGAAGATGACTTCGTAGCGCAGGGAGCCGGTCATGGTGTACACATAGGCCAGCCCCAGCAGCATGAAGACGTCGCCCACGCGGGTGGTGATGAAAGCCTTGATGGCCGCCGCCCGCGCCGAGGGTTTGGCAAACCAGAAGCCAATCAGCAGGTAGGAGCACAACCCCATGATTTCCCAGCCCACGAACAGGGTGAGCAGGTTGTCGGAAACCACCAGGGTGTACATCCCGAAGGCGAACAAACTGACAAAGGCGAAGAAGCGCGAGTACATCGGCTCCACGGAGGGCACGGTGTGGGTGTGGCCGTGTTCATCGGTCACGGTTGCGCCGTGCGGGGGCAGGCCCTTGCGGTCGTGGTCGCCCTGGGGCTGACCGAAGTTGTGGTAGCCCACGCTGTACAGGAAAATCATCAATACCGTCCAGGCCACGAAGAACAGGACGATGGCCGAGAGCGGGTCGATGCGCACCCCCAGTTCCAGCCAGGTATCGCCGGTGGGAAGCCAGCGGATGACGGAAGCAAAGGGATGTTCGGCAAAGTGCTCCACATGCAGGGCACGCCAGAAGACCACCATACTGCCCAGGAAGGACAGGAAGGCAGCCCCGACGGCAATCGTGTGGCTGAGCGCCTTGTTCCGATTGGTAAACAGCACAATCAGGACAAAGGACAGCAACGGGAAGAGGGGGAGTAACCAGAGCAGGGTTTCAGTTGCCATCACGTATCCTCGTTACCATTTCATCAGGTCGATTTCGTCGGCAGCCACCGATTTGCGGCGGCGGTACACAGCAATGATGAGCGCCAGGCCGACGGCCACTTCGGCAGCGGCAACGGCAAAGACCATCAGGGCAAAGGCCTGTCCGGTCACCGTATGCACATCCAGGTAACGCCAGAAGGCCACCAGGTTGATGTTGACGGCATTGAGCATCAGTTCAACGCTGAGCAAGATGGCGATGGCGCTCTTGCGCGCCAGCACACCATACAACCCAATGCTGAACAGTGCGGCCGCCAGGATGAGATACCAGGAAAGCGGAATCATGGTCTCACACTCCTATTGTTTTTTGCCCCAGGCGGCATACAGCGCGCCCACCATGGCCGCGACCAGCAATACCGAGGCAATCTCGAAGGGGATGACGTAAGCATCCGGAGATACCAGCGCCACACCCAGTTGCGAGAGGGTGGGCGTATCATCCGCAAAAGCCGGCGGCAGGGCGGCAAAGGCGCTCCAGTGGGAAAGCATCCAGGACAGTGCGGCAAAGACCACCACGCCAATCAGCGCCGCGGCGCGCCAGCCGGCATTGACCTGCGGGCCGGTATCTTCCATCGCTTTGCGGGTAAGCATCGCCGCGAAGATGAACAGGACGGCAATCGCGCCGATGTACACCACCACCTGCACAACGGCGAAGAAACCAGCGTTGAGCAGGGCATAGAACACGGCCACGCCAAACAGGGTCACAATCAACCACAAGGCGGCGCGCACCATTTTGCGTTCCGTTACCACCATCAGGGCAGAACCCAGGGTGACGACGGCCATAATCAGGAAAATGATTTGTTCCACAGTCACGGGCAACCTCCTCAGGCCTGCGTAGTCTCAGGCGGACGGGCAACCGGGCGCGGTTGCGCCACGGGTTTGCGCCGCGGACGCCGGATATCGCGCATACGGGCAATTTGTACTGCCCCCCAGGCAATCAGCAGGTTGACAATCAGGTGCGCCAGCACCATCACCCACATCGGCGCTCCGGTCACCAGCACAATCTTCTGCACTACCGCGGTTGCCACCAGCAAAATCAAGCCCACAGGGGTAAGGAATTTCCAGTTGAAGTTCAGCATGTGGTCAATGCGCACACGCGGCAGGGTACCGCGCACCCACATCACCACGAAGTAAGCCGCAAAAGTCTTCAACATGAAGTACACGAACCCCAGGATGGGCACCTGTTCAGCCCCCCAGCCGCGCCAACCGCCCAGGAAGAGCGCCGCAAACAACGCCGAAATCGTGAAGGCGTGCAGAAATTCACCCACGAAGAACATGCCGAATTTCAGCCCGGAGTATTCGATGTGATACCCGGCCACGATTTCGGATTCACCTTCCAGCAGGTCGAAGGGCGTGCGTCCAATTTCTGCCAGGGAGGAGATGAAGAACAGCAGCGCCGCCAGCGGGCTGACCACGAAGAACACAACCGACTGCGCTTTGATGATACCGTTCACGCCCATCGTGCCAGAGAGCAACACCGGCACCAGCAACGCCAGCACCATCGGCACTTCGTAAGAGACCATCTGCGCCACGGTGCGGAACGCGCCCAGCAAAGCGTACTTGTTGTTGGACGACCAGCCGGCCATCAAGATAGCCAGCGTGCCCAGCGCACCTACCGCCACCAGGTACAGCACGCCGACGTTCAGGTCAGCGCCGATGGCTTTGGGCGTAAAGGGAATGACCGCCCACAACAAAATCACCGCCGCAACAGAGAGCAGCGGAGCCATGTTGTACACCACCACATCCACGCCTTTGGGGGTGATGTGTTCCTTGGTGAAAATCTTGACCATATCGGCAAAGGTCTGGAAAAGACCCCACGGGCCGACACGGTTCGGGCCCAGGCGCTGCTGGAAGCGGGCAGCAACTTTACGCTCCAGCCAGATGAGAAAAATCACCACAATCAGGCCGAAGGAGCCGACGGCCACCACGCCCAGCAACTTCATGATGAAGGTCACCGCACCTGCCGAAAGCCCCCACCCTACCAGCAGGCCACGCAACCACTCAGCAATGAAGGTGATTGGGTCAGCGAGAAAATTCATCGAGATTTCTCCTCAAACGAAGAATTACGACCGCGCTACGGCGCACAGGTCGGGATACCGTTTCCAATACCAGACATAACAAAAGGCTGAATACCTTTCATTCAGCCTGCTTTTATGCCCACTCCAGTGCGCCTTTCCGCCAGGCGCCCAGCAATTCCGCAAACAGGATGAGCACGAAAAACGCCCCGGAGAAAACCCCAAAGAGCGGCAGTTTATCAAACGCCACTGCCCAGGGGAACAAAAATGCCATTTCCACGTCAAAGATGAGAAATGTCAGGGCAAAGTTGTAGTATTGGATTTTGAACTGTACCCACGTATCTCCTACCGTCTCGACACCACACTCATACGTATCCGTCTTGATGGGGTCGGGACGATAAGGCGCCAGATAGCGGGCAATCAGGATGGGTGCGCCTGGAAAAACCCAGGCCAGCAACAGGAACAGACCGATGAAAATCCAGTTGTCCAGCATAAACTCTCCTTCGCCCTTAGTCTCAGGGCTTCTCCTTACAAAGGATGACTCAGGATAGTTAACCCCGCCGGTCAGAGAAGTCGCGCGGGGCGTTTACGCGGTAAAAAACGCCTGTTGAGGCACAAAACCGGCGATTTGATAAGATATATCCGATTGTTCGGATGAATACAACAAAACGCGGGCAAATTTTACCATAGCCCCCATACACACAAAAGGGCAAAAGACAGGATAAACCGCGTTGCATATTGTGGCAAATGTCATATCCCCAAAATCGCCTGCCCAAATGAACCCGTCAGTCCCTCTGGCGGTACAATCAGCACAGGACCATACCACTGCAATATCCGCCAATGAGAAACCCCATGCCATCCACCTCCCCCACCCGCTGGTGGGATTTACCCAACGCCATCCTGTTGCTGGGCGCACTCAGCGTCCTGACTGCGCGCCTGACCGCTACCGAGTGGGTGCCTCACCTGGACGCCTCCCAAACCGTCAACCTGCTGGCCTGGCTGCTTGGGCTGGCGCTGGGCTACAGCCGCTTTCGCTCCAGCGTGGTGCGCTTCTTCAATCTGTGTTTCGGTAGTGTGGTCATCGTGTGGCAGTTAGGGGCGACGCAGCCAGCCTTACGCTATTGGGCTTTCAAACTGGCATTCTTCGGGGAACGCTGGCGTCTCATCCTGCACAATGCCGTCCGCGGGGAAGACATTGTAGACCCCACCTTTTTCCTCACCATCGCTTTCATCCTCACCTGGAGTCTCTCCAGCACGGCGGCATTCCTGCTCGTGCGGCGCGGCGAGGGGTGGGCGGTACTCACCCCTCCGGGGTTGGTGCTCTTCATCATCCACATCAACGATAAGTTCTGGCCGTTTCGCGCCTGGTATCTGGTGTTGTATGGCCTGCTGGGCATGCTCATCCTGGCGCGTCTGCACTACCTGCACAACCACGCCATCTGGAAACAGCGACGCACGCGCCTGCCCGCATACCTGGGAGTGGATATCACGCGCGCCACTTTGCTGGCCGCTATCCCCCTCATCCTGCTGGTAGCCCTGCTTCCCGCGCTCCCAAACACCTTTCCTCAAGTACAACAAACCTGGGAGACGGCTACCGAACCCCTGCGGGAACGCTTCCGCCCCCTGTTTGCCTCGCTGCGCGCCACCGTGGGGGTGGTCAGCGATTACTACGGGGAGAATCTCACCCTGGGGTTGGGGCAGCCCCTCGCAAACGTCGAAGTCATGCGCGTCCAGGCTCCCGCCGACCAGCCTCCCGGCACGCGCTTCTACTGGCGCGCCCGCGTCTATGACCAGTACACCGATAACGCCTGGGAAAGCACCCTGACAGAAAAAACACCCATTTCGCCCGCACTTTTCGACTCCCGTCCGCTGCTCTCCCAACCCCGCTGGCAGGCCACGCTCACCTTCCATCTTTCCCGTCCCTTCACTACCCTGCACGTCGTCCCGCAGCCCCTCAGCGTAGACCGCAACGGCAACGCCTACTTCGCCCGCAACCCCGATGGTTCGCTGGACATCGGTTACCTGCAGGCCGACCCGCTGCTGCCCGCCGGCACCACCTACACCGTCCAGGCCGCCCTCACCGCGGCCACCATCGCCGACCTGCGGAAGGCCGGTACCGATTACCCCGACTGGGTGCGCCAGCGTTACCTGCAATTGCCTCCCGAAATCACCGAGCGCACCCGCGCCCTGGCGCGTGACCTGGCCGACGGCGCCGAGACCCCTTACGACATCGCCGAGCGCGTCACCCGCTACCTGCGTCAGACCATCACCTACAAGACGACCATCGAGGCCCCGCCCACCAATCAGGAAGTGGTGGACTGGCTGCTCTTCGACTACCGAAAGGGCTTCTGCAACTACTACGCCACCGCCGAAGTGGTCTTGCTGCGCTCCCTGGGCATCCCGGCACGCCTTGCTGTTGGCTATGCGCAGGGCGAGTACCACACCCTGCCGGCCGAAGACACCGGGGAACGTCCCAACCTGCCCGAAGGCGGTCAGGACTTTCGTCAGAGTGAACGCGCCGAGTACATCGTGCGCCAGAAAGACCTGCACGCCTGGCCTGAAGTGTACTTCCCCGGCATCGGCTGGGTGGAATTCGAACCCACCGCCAACCAGAACCCCATCCTGCGCCTGAGCGGAGAACCGCTCAACCTGCCCGCCCCTACCCAGCAGGCGCGCGCCACGCGTGAAGCCGCCAACCCGCTCCCCACACCGCCCCCCCTGCCGGAGAAACCCAATTCTCCGGCCGCACAACCCGCTGCAAAACGCGGCCTGCTGCGGCTCTCTCTGCGCCTGGCAGCCTTTATCCTGGGACTGGCGGTAGCCTACCTGCTCACCCCGCGCGGCCGCTACCTCCTGCGCTACCGTCTGCTGCGCCGTCGGGGCAGCGCAGAAACGCCCGAAAGCCCCCTGCCGGAACCCCCGCCTCCGCTGGTCGTGTCGCTGGAAACCCGCTTGCGGCAGTGGGGACTCCCCGTCCCCGCCTGGCTGCGCCGCTGGGCGGCCTGGCAGCGCCTGCAGCCTGCAGAACGCGCCTACCACGAAATCAACCGCGCCCTGCGTCTGCTGGATGCCCCACCGCCAGCCTCCGCCACCCCCGCAGAGCGCGCCAGCCGTCTGGGAGAAACCCTGCCCACCGTGCAAACGCTTCTCCCCCGCCTGCTGCAGGTCTATCATCGCCTGTGGTATGCCCCGCCAACCTCCGCGCCCTCATCCGAAGAAAGCCTGCAAACCGGTCGCGAAATCCGCACCGCAGCCCTGGTTGCCTGGCTCAACCGCAAACTCGCCCGCTGGCAGGAGTAAGGGGACGATAGACAGTAGACGGTGGACGGGTCAGACACCTGATACCTGATACCTGATACCTGACACCTGATGCCCGGCCCCCGCCACCCTTCCAATCACCGCACTGATGTTCATCTCAAAATTAGAGAATTTTTGCAACCTTTGGCCTCATTCTGCATCTAATTTTTACTGGGCATGATGTTGCCTGGCGGGTTTCCCATGTTTTATCCTGCGGAGAAGGAAGCGATGACAAAAATAGCAATTATCGGCGCCGGCTTTGCCGGTCACACGGTAGCCCTGTACCTGGGCAAGGCATTGGGGAAAAAGCATGAAGTCACCATGATCAACCGGTTTGACTTTTTCGCTTTCGTCCCCTCGTGGGTTTGGGTAGGCACCGGGCGCATGGAACCGGAGAAGACGCTGATTCCCCTGGAACCGGTGTATCGTCGCTCGCATGTGCGTTTCGTTCATGGGGCAGCCCGTGAAATCTATCCGGATGACCAGTTCGTGGTGGTAGAAAGTGCGGACGGTAGCGGCACAAAGAGGGTGGACTACGATTATCTGGTCATCGCAACCGGTCCTTACTTGAACTTTGATGCCACGCCCGGCCTGGGACCCGAAAAGGGGTACACCCACTCGCTGTGCAGTCTGCCGCACGCCATCAAAGCGCGCGATGCGTACCTCGAGCAGGTGGCGCGCATGGAAAAGGGGGAGCGCGTCAAGATCGTGGTCGGCACCGGCCACCCGGGGGCAACCTGTCAGGGGGCGGCGGTTGAATACATTTCCAACATTCACAAAGACCTGGTGCGCCGAGGGCTGCGAGACAAAGCCGATTTGCTTTATCTTTCTAACGAACGCACCCTGGGGGATTTCGGCATCCATGGCGTACATGCTCGCTACAAAGGCAGGGTCATCTCCGGTGAAGAATTCATGCAGGCAGTCTTCACTGAGTTCGGTATTCGCTGGGAAGTGCAAAAAGGTGTCAAACAAGTAGAGCCTGGCCGTATCATCTGGGAAGATTACGAGGGCAACGAGGGTGAAACGCCGTTCGATTTTGCCATGCTGGTACCGCAATTTCTGGGGCACAAATTCAAGTACGTTGGCAAGAACGGGGAAGACGTGAGCGAGAAGGTCATCATGCCCAATGGCCTTATCAAGGTGGATGCCATTTACGGCCTGCCCTATGAGCAGTTAGAGAAGAACCCGGATGCCTGGCCGTCGGTTTACCAGAACCCCAATTACCCCAACATTTTTGCAGCAGGCATCGCGTTTGCGCCGCCCGGGCCAATTTCCATCCCGCATACCAATCCCAATGGGATGAAAATCGCCGCTGCACCGCCACGAACCGGCATGGTTTCTGGCATCATCGGGCGTATCGTAGCGCTCAACATCATCGACCTGGTCAAGAAAGGGCGTATGACGCACGATGAACGCATGAGTGAAATGTTCGCGGCCTGCATTGCCTCGATGGGGGATTCTCTGTGGGACGGCGAGGCCGCGGTCATTGTGGTGTATCCGGTCGTACCGGATTTCCGCCGTTACCCCAACGAGCATGGGCGCGACCTGTTCGTGACCCATCTGGAGATGGGTACCAGTGGTGCGTGGATGAAACGGCTCATTCACGAGACGTTCATGTATAAGTTCAAAGGCTACCCCGGTTGGAG
>DAOTWV010000256.1:0-12682 GCA_034435695.1 Anaerolineales bacterium
CAGCGCGCCCGCATGGCGATGCTCTACTACCACGCCGAAGCGCGCAATTACGCCGTGGTGGGCACCGCCAACCGCAACGAACACGGTTTGGGATTCTTCGTCAAGCACGGTGATGGCGGCGTGGATTTGCAGCCCATCGGCCACCTGTTCAAAACCCAGGTGTACCAACTGGCCGAACTGCTGGATATTCCCGAAGAAATCCGCACCCGCACCCCCACATCGGATACCTACCCCGGCGGCAGCACCCAGGAGGAATTTTTCTTCCGACTGCCCTTCGCTACCCTGGACGCCATCTGGGAAGGCCACGACCGGGGCGAGAAGGCCGCCGAAATCGCCGCCCGCCTCTCGCTGCAGGTGGAACAGGTAGAACGCGTCATCGCCGACATCCAGCGCAAACAGCGCACCACCGCCTACCTGCGGCAGAAAACGCTGTTTTTGGACGATAGACCGTAGACCGTGGACGGTGGACGACGGACGACGGACGACGGACCACGGACGACAGACGACGGACGACAGACCACAGACGACGGACAACGGTATACCGCACTTCGCACCCCGCACTCCGCACTTCGTACCCCGCACTCCGCACTTCGTACCCCGCACTCCGCACCCCGCACCCCGCACCTCGCACCCCTCCCTTACCCCTTGCCTACCTTCCTCTCTCTCCTCACCGCTCTGCCCTTCGTCATTCTGGCGCAGCGTAGCCTCCCGGCAGAACGCCGTCCCTACAGCCGGTTGACTCTGCTGGCTCTGCCGCTCTACTTCCTGCTCGACCGCCTGCTGCCCTATGCGCCCGGCCTGCGCGCGCTGCCGCAGCCCTGGGGCGTGATGGGCGTGCGCTTCGTGCTGATTGCTCTCACCCTCTGGGTCACCGGTGCATGGCGGCAGGCAGGGTTGCAGTGGAACACATCCCCCCGTGCCTGGCGAACTGCCGCGTGGATGACGGCCGCAATGCTGGCTTTCACCCTGGGGCGCAATGCCCTCCTCCGCTCCCTGGGACTTTCGCAGGCTGAAGAGGCGCTTTCCCTGCCCTACCTGCTCTACCTGGGAAGCCTGCCGGGGCTGGCGGAAGAATTTGTCTATCGCGGCCTGTTTCAGCCGCAACTCAACCGCCTGTACGACCGTCCCTGGCGGCTCTTCGGCGCACCATTGGGCTGGGGCTGGCTGATTACCGCCATCCTGTTTTGGGCCATGCACGCCTGGCGCGCCGCACCGGGGGGCAGGGTTGTCTTCTACTGGCCAACGCTCACCATGCAGTTGTGGATTGGACTGGGACTTGGCCTGTTGCGCGAACAAACCGAAAGCGTGTGGCCCGGCGTCATCGCCCACAACCTCGTCAACCTGGCGTGGGTAGTCGGGTAGTCGCTTAGTCGTCTGGTCGTCTGGTCGGCTGGTCGCTTGGTCGTCTGGTCTGTTAGTCTTTTGGTCGCCTGGTCTGTTAGTCATGTAGTCCGTGCAATTCCGTGTCTTTCCGTGGCCGTTGGTTGGGTACGTCGTACGTCGTACGTAGTACATAGTACGTCGTACGTGGTACGTCGTACGCCGTACATGACACGGATACCACCGTCTCCATTCCACATTCTGCATTCTCCATTCTGCATTCTCCATTCTCCATTCCCCTCTTCCCATGCGCCACCCAACCACCACCGTTCCCCGACGTAACATCCCTTTGCTCTCGGCGCTTGCTATCCTCGGCGTCGTATTGAATCACGCCACCTGGCAGGTATTGGGCAATATCAAGCCACCCGCCCTGAACGGCTACGCCTATATGCCCCTCGACCAGATAGGCAAACTCGCTATTCCGGCGTTCATGTTCATCGCCGGGTACTTCATCGCCTACGCCACCAGTGGAGGACGCAAACCGCTCCCCTGGGCAGTGGTAAACGCCCGCATCAGGCGGTTGTTCTGGCCATGGGTATTTTGGTCTGCCATCTGGTTGGGAGGGCAGGCACTCGTCAACGGGGCCAGGATACACAGCATGAGCGTCTTCGAGGCCTTGTTCTCACAGTACTACTTTATCCCCATGCTGATGGCCTACTACCTGCTGGCCCCCCTGCTGGTCAGCGTCGCCCGACGCAACCTGCCCGCCTTGCTTGGGACGGCCACTGTACTGCAACTTCTCACCATCGGCCTGTTTTACCTTCAGGTGCACGCCCCAAACACACTCCCTGGTCTGTTGCAACGCGAAACCTGGCTGGATATCACCTTGCTGCGCTACCTGCGCTTTAGCATCTATTTCCCGTTCGGATTGTCCGTTGGGATGCGTCCATCTGCTTTTACCCCGCTGCTACGCTGGCGCAAGGCGCTCCCCTGGTTGACGCTGCTGGCCTACGGGCTGTCTGCCCTGGAAGGCAGCCTGGCGTACCGAAGTGCAAATCCCCGCTGGTATGCCGCGGATAGCCACATCAAACTCACCTCACAACTGTTTTCCGTGGGCGTACTGCTATGCTTCATGGTGTACGAGCACATTCCCATCCCACAACGTCTTGGGAAAACCATGCGCGGCATGAGCGCCAACACCTACGGCATCTACCTCAGCCACTACGTCGTGGTAAGCGTGTTGGACCGCGTGGCCGGTCGGTTGCTGCCGCACCCGCTTCCCGTCTGGCTGGGATGGGCATACGTACTTCTGCTGACCGCTGGTACATTGGTTGTGTGTGTGCAAATGATACAATTCAGTACGCGCTTCAAACGCATCCACCAGTACCTGTTTGGCTGAAGTCACACACCCATCATCTTTACATCGGGAGGCACAGCATGAGCGGCATCTTCGGCCTGATTTTCCCCCACCCTGCCGGCCTCGAGGGAGATACCCTGACTCACATGGGGGCGCGCTGCGCCCTGCACCCCTGGTTCCGGGTACAGACCTGGCAGGCTGGCCGCGCCGCCCTGGGGCAGGTCAACATCGGCATGTTCAGCGCCGGAGAACAGCCAGCACACCACGGTTCCATCCATGCGGTTTTCTTTGGGGAACTGTACAACGCCGAGCCGCTACAAGGGGAATTGCAGCATACCGGCGACCTGCCCGCCTCAGGGAATGAGGCCGCCCTGGTGGCTGCCCTGTACGCCCGCGAGGGGGCGGCTTTTCCTGCCCGCCTGGAAGGGGTCTTCGCGGCTGCGGTGTGGGATGCGGCGCAGGGCGAATTGCTGCTCGCCAACGACCGCTACGGCCTGATTCCGCACTACTACGCCCACTTCGACGGGCAACTGGCCTTTGCGCCCCAGA
Source organism: Anaerolineales bacterium (assembly GCA_034435695.1). Lineage (GTDB taxonomy): Bacteria > Chloroflexota > Anaerolineae > Anaerolineales > DRKV01 > DRKV01. The sequence continues at coordinate 3,227 of DAOTWV010000256.1, forward strand.
TAGCCGCTCTCAGCACCCTGCCCGGCTTCCGTAAGGAACTCGACCTGGACGCGGTGGCCGATTTCATTCGTTTCCAACGCCTGCTGGGGGACAAAACGTACTTCACCGGCATCCGTCTGCTGCCCTACGGCTCCTTGCTGCGTTACCGCCCCGCCGACGACCATCTGGAAGTGGCGCACTACTGGGATTTCGACCACACCCCGGCCTGGAGCGGCGCGTCCTTCGAGGAGGCCGTCGAGGAAACCGCCCGCCTGCTGGAGGCCGCCGTAGAAAAGCGCCTGCGCGGCCCGCTCCAATGCGGGGTCTACCTGAGCGGCGGGCTGGATTCGCGCACCCTCCTGGGGATGGCGCGCCGCCTGGGGGCGCGTCTGCCCTCCGTCACCTACGGGCACCCCCGTTCCCGCGATGTACACTACGCCCTGCAACTGGCGCGCCGCCTGGGCAGTCCGCACCACTTCTTCCCTCAGCCGGATGGCAAATGGATGCAGGAATTCGCGCCCATCCACCTGCGCGCCGTGGAGGGGCAACAGGCCTTTCTGCACGCCCACGCTTCCATTTCGCTGGGGCCGGTACGCGAACAGGGGGTCATGCAGGTCAACCTGAGCGGCTTCTACGGCGACCAGTTGCTCGGCGGGCGCGCCATGACCTACGCCAACTACGCCGCCCACGCCCCGGATGACACTGCCTTTCTGGCGCACTGGTACCACAATTTGAACCAGCGCTTCTCCTGGCCGGGCATCACCGAAGCGGAAGAGAAACTGCTCTACACCCCGCAGTGGTACGCCCAGATGCGGGAACGCGCCTTCGAGAGTTTGCGCGCTGCCTTGCGGCCTTTCTTGCGCTATCCACCCGCTCGCCGCGCGGATTTCTTCAGCGCCATCTACCAGGGGGTACGCCTGAGCAACCTGAACGTGGTCTATCAGCGCGGCTGGTTCGAGGCGCGCTACCCCTTCTGCGACTACGCGCTGTCCGATTTCGTCCAGAGCATGCCGACGGAATACCGCATCGGCGACCGGCTATACCTGCCGGTCATCAACCGCGCCATCCCGCAGGTGACGCGCGTGCCGCGCGAGAGCGACGGTCTGCTGCCCACCACCAACACCCTGCTGCGCCAAAGCCATGCCTGGGTGCAGCGCATCCGCCGGCACTTGCCTTTTGCACCCGAAGAGCAAATTTTACACGGCGACCCCGAAGACTGGCTGCGCAACGACCTGCGCGATTGGGCGGCCGGCATTCTCTTCGATGAACGCACCCTGGAACGCGGCATCTTCTCGCCCGATTTCCTGCGTTCCATCTACGCCCGTCACATGAGCGGCAACGAATTGTGGACGATTGGCAAGATTGCCCCCCTGATTACGCTGGAGATGACCCTGCGGACGTTTTTCGATGATGAGGAATAGACGACGGACGACGGACAACGGACGACGGACGACGGACAACGGACGATAGACGATAGACGACGGACGATGGACGACGGATGACGGACGACGGACGATAGACGACGGACGACGGACGCACTCCCCCACCTGCCACCATACCTGACAACACCCTCACATGCTCCCTGACGTTCCTTACACCCTCACCTTCTGGGGCGACTGGTCTCCCGGCATCGGGATGACCGCAGCCCCCTTGCACGAGCCGGAAGCCCTGTACGGCGGGCTGTATCCGGTCTTGCAACGCGCTCACCTGAACATTCTCAACCTGGAGGGGGTTTTTGCGCCGCCGGATGCCCGCCCCATCGTCAAGGATGGCCGTCCGCTGCCCCTGCCGCAGGCCACCCTGCCCGCGTTGCGCCCCTTCCACATGGTGTGCCTGGCGAACAATCACATCATGGATTTCGGCGAGGCTGGCCTGCGCCACACGCTGGAAGTGCTGGCAGCGCAAGGCATTGCCTGGACAGGGGTGCAGTCCCCACCCGATGCCCCCGCTTCGCCTCCGTCTCCCCTGCCGGAATGGCTGCACATCATCAACGCGGCCGAGGGCGAGGAGGCCCGTGCCGTGAACGGCCGCCCCGGCGCGAACCCCATGCGCCTGAGAGCGCTGTGCCGGGAGACAGAGCGGCGTACTGCTGAAGGGAAACGCGTCATTGTGGTGCTGCATGCGGGGCGCGAACACTGGTGTTTTCCGGCGCCGTATATGCAAAAGGTCTGCCGGACGCTTGCCGAGGCCGGCGCGGCGCTGGTGGTGGGGCATCACCCGCACGTGCCGCAAGGCATGGAGGTGTGGCAGGACACGCACATCGTGTACAGTCTGGGGAATTTCGTCCTGCGCCCGGAAAGCAACTGGCGCTGGCACACGCTCGGCTTTGGCATCGAGGTGCGTTTCTATTCCCGCTGGGCCTTGCCGGAAATCTACTACCACCCGTACGAGATTACGCCCGCCGGTCTGCGCGCCATAGAAGGTGAGGCAGGGCAAACATTCGTGTATCAGACGCTGCCGGAGTTGAGCGAGCCATTGAAAGACCCGGCGCGCCTGCAGGTGTTGTGGGATGCCTGCGCCGATGAATTCCTGCGGCGCGGCGGGCTGGCGGATTTGTTGCAAACGGTGGGCGCCCTGGGGGGGACGCGCTGGGGAACGGCCTCCCTTTGGAGGGGCGCGGCCTCCCGAATGCCCGGCAACACCCTGAAAGGGCGCGTGTTCCGCCGCCTGCTGATGGGGGCGGCCTCCCTTTTGGGCGACGCGCCCCCCCATTGGACGGTCTCCCCTGAAACGGCGCGGCAGGCGGCCATTCTCCGCAATCGTTTCGATACCCCGGCACACCAACAACTGTGGCTGGCTGCGCTGCGCCGCATCCGTGATGGCACCTTTGGCGATTCGCCGCCCTGGGCTGTGGAGGCCCTGAAGCAATGGCTTCTTCCCTGACGCGCACGATTTTCAAGAACACGGTTTTCATCACCGCCGGCAGTTTGCTGCTGAAGGCGCTTAATTTTCTGTTTGGGGTGTTCGTGGTGCGCAAACTGGGGGATGCCCGCTTTGGGCAGTATGCCACCGTGCTGGCTTTCGTGGGGCTGTTTCAAATTCTGGCGGAGTTGGGGGTTTCGCAGTATGTGATGCGCGAGATTGCGCGTGACCGCTCGCAGGCCGGACGCCTGTTCTGGAACCTGGTGAGTGTGCGCGCTTTGCTGGCGGTGGCCGGAATCGGGGTGATTACCTGGGCGGCAAAGGCGGCAGGCTATGCGCCGCAACTGGTGACAGGGGTCTTTTTGTACACCTGCACGTTTCTGCTGGCTGCGGTTTCCGCGCCGCTGGAGGCAATTCTGACGGCGCACGAGCGTTTCGATTACGTCACCACGATGACGCTGACATCCCAAATCGCTTTCGTGGTGTTTGGCGGCGTCTTCCTGTGGAGCGGGTTGGGGTATCTGTGGCTGATTGTCGCCAGTTTGTTGAGTTTTGCGCCGCGCATTGGGGTGGGGGTCTGGGCGGTACGCCGTCACAGCCTGCTCTCTTTCCGCCCGCAGGTGCATGTACGGTGGTGGCCGGCGATGATTCGCGCCGGGCTGCCGTTTGGCATCATCAGTTTGATGCTGCAAATTGCGGCCAGCATCGATACGGTGATGCTTTCCCGCCTGCGGCCGGATGCCGAGGTGGGCTGGTACAACGTGGCTTACGGGCTGATTTTTTCGCTCATGTTCCTGGTGCGGGGGTTCAAGACGGCGATTGTGCCCTCGCTGACGCGCGCTTTCGTGGATGCACCGCAGGAGGTGGCGCGCTGGTATTACCGCTCGGTGCGCTACATCGTGCTGATTGCCCTGCCGATTGCCGCGGGCGGCATGGTGACGGCTTTTCCGCTCATCCGGCTGCTGTACGGGCGGCAGTTCGACCCGGCGGCGCTGGGGCTGCAAATTTTGATTTGGGATTTGCCGTTTTTGATGTTCGCCAGTCTGTGCGGCAACATGACCACGGTCATCGGGGAGGAACGCGCCGCGGCGCGCATTTACACGGTCAACACGGTGGCGAATGTGGTGCTGAACGCGATAGCCATTCCGCGTTACGGGATGATTGGAGCGGCTTTCGTGACGGTGGTCACCGACCTTATCAGCGCGCTGCAATTCCATTTTTTGCTGCGCGGCAGGCTGCATCTGCCGGCGATGGGCAATTTCCTGCTGCGGGTGGGGCTTGCCGCGGCGGGGATGGCCGGGCTGGTATGGCTGGCGGGCGGGCTGCACGTGGTTTTGCTGCTGGCGCTGGGTGCAGCGGCTTACGCCCTGCTGGTGCTGGCGCTGCGCATCCCGGATGCGAGTGAACGGCAGTTGGTCAGGCGCATCGCGGCGCGGGTGGCGGGGGGGAGTGGACGGTAGAGTGTGGACGGTGGACGGTAGACGGTGGACGGTAGACTACGGACGACGGACAACGGACAACGGACAACGGACGACGGACGACAGACAACGGACGACGGACGACGGACAACGGACAACGGACGACGGACAACGGACGATGGTCTCGATACGCCACGCTACCCGGCCATCTGATGCGCCATACCATCCCCCACCCCTAACCCCTCTCCCTAAGGGGGAGGGAAAGGAAAGCGGAAGAGATTCCCCCCCTGGTCCTCGCGAAGCATATCCACAGGGTGCTAGACGTCGCACGTCGCACGCCGCACCTGACACTTGACACGTGACACCTGATACCCATCCCTCCCCTGGCCTCGATACGCTGCGCTACTCGGCCACCTGACACCCCTCCCCCCCATGCACATCTTCCTTGCCATCCATCACTTTCCCCCAAACTACACCGGCGGCGCAGAGTGGCGCGCTTTTCGCACGGCGCGGGAGTTAATCAGGCGCGGTCACAGGGTGGAGGTCGCGGCGGTGGAGGAGGTACGGAGTACGGGGTACGGGGTACAGGGTACGGCGTACGGGGTACGGAGTACGGGGTACGGGGTACGGAGTACGGGGTACAAGGTACAGGGTACGGGGTACGGGGTACGGCGTACGGAGTACGAGGGCGTGCCGGTTTTCAGGCTGTACTTCAACCTGCAGGTCGCGCCAGACCCGTTTCGCTGGTCGTGGGATAACCCGTGGCTGGGGGAGTTCTTCCGGGAGCGGTTCACCGCCCAAAAGCCGGATGTCTTCCACCTGTTCAGCGGCTATCTGATGGGGGCCAGGCCGCTGCGCGTCGCTCAGGAGATGGGCATCCCCACGGTGGTCAGCCTGACGGATTTCTGGTTTCTGTGTCCGCGCATCACGATGCTGCGCAGCGACGGGGGGATTTCCACGCTGCCGATTGACCCGGTACGTTGTGCGCGCTGCCTGGGGGAGGAGAAGCGCCGTTTCCGCTACCTGGGGAAGGCGGCGCCGGCGCTGGCGCAGGTTTACTGGCGCTTGCAAAAGCGTAATGCAGCCGCCTTGCGCGAGCGGTTAGACTTTTTGATAAGCACCCTCAACCGTGTGGATTGCGCCATCAGCCCGTCCCGTTTTGTGCGCCAGATGTACGTTCAGGCAGGCGTGGACGCCTGGCGGGTGATTTTCTCCCGCCAGGGGCGCGATTTTCCATCCCAGGACATCCCCCAAAAAGAGCCTGCGGAGGTGCTCCGGGTGGGCTACATCGGGCAGATTGCGCCGCACAAAGGCGTCCACACCTTGCTGGAGGCGGTACGTGCGCTGCCCAATGCGCCCCTGGAGGTACACCTGTACGGCGATTCCACCCCCTTCCCAAAGTACACCCGCCGGCTGCGGGGCCTCAGCGCCGGAGATGCACGCATCCACTGGGAGGGCGTCTTCCCCCGCTCGGCCATCGGCGAGGTGCATCGCAATCTGGATGTGCTGGTGGTGCCTTCCGTGTGGTACGAGAACAGCCCCAACACCATTCTGGAAGCCTTTGCCTGTGGTACACCGGTGCTGGCAAGCGACCTGGGCGGGATGGTGGAACTGGTGCGGGAGGGCGAAAACGGCCTGCGCTTTCCGCCGGGTGATTCGGCGGCGCTGGCTGAATTGCTTTCCCGGATGGTGGAAGACCGCTCACTGCTCGCGAGGCTGCGTCCCAACCGCGAGGACATCCCCACCGTAGCACAAGAAATCGACGCCCTGGAAGCCATCTACACCCGCTACGCAAACACCTGACACCTGACACCTGACACCTGATACCTGACACCTGAAACCTGACACCTGATACCTGACACCTGAAACCTGACACCTGACACATGCTACTCACCCTCCTGGTCAACTGGAACGGACGTGAAGATACCCTGGCCTGTCTGCGTTCGCTGGAAGCCGTGCAAGGGGTGCCTTTCGACATCGTGGTGGTGGACAACGCTTCCCGCGATGGCTCCGTGGAACACATCCGGGCAGCGTTTCCACAGGTAACGGTTCTCGAAAGTCCCACCAACCTGGGGTTCACGGGAGGCAACAACCTGGGGTTGAGGTACGCGCGTCAGCGGGGATACGAATATGTCCTGCTGCTGAACAACGATACCGAAGTCGCCCCGGATTTTCTCGCCCCGCTGGTACAGGCGCTGGAAGATGACTCCCAGGCCGCGGCCGCCGGGCCATTGATTTACTACCACGCGCGGCCGCGTGTGGTCTGGTCGGCTGGCGGGGCGATTGATTGGCAGCGCGGAGAAACCCGTATGCTGGGGTTGGGTGAGCATGACAACGGTCAATTCGATGGGCCGCCGCGGACGGTGGATTTCGTCACCGGATGTGCGCTGCTGGTGCGGCTTTCGGTAGTCAACGAGGTGGGCATACTGGATGAGCGTTTTTTCGCCTACTACGAGGAAGTGGAGTGGTGTGTGCGCATGCAGCGCGCCGGTTACCACATCCTGTTCGTGCCACAAAGCAAAGTGTGGCACAAGATTTCCCCGGAAGCGCGGGAAGCATCCCCTCAGGTGCACTACTACATGACCCGCAACCGGCTGCTCTTCCTGCACCTGACGCGCGCCCCGCTACGCGCCCGTCTGTGGACAGCCTTCTCCTACGCTCGCACACTGCTCAGTTGGCGCATCAAACCCAAATGGCGATACAAAGCCCCCCAGCGCCAGGCCATGTGGCAGGCGATTTGGGATTACGGACACGGGAGGTTGGGAAGACAGGCTGTCGATGAATGATGAACGCAGAATGGTGACGGTGGACGACCGACCACGGACGATAGACGACTGACCAACAGACTACGTGACTACCCGACCAACAGACTACCAGACTGCGCGACTATCAGACCACGCGACTACCAGACCACGCGACCAACAGATTATCAGACCACGCGACTAACAGACTACGCGACTACCAGACTACCCGACCAATGTCCAACCGCCTCGACATCTTCCTCCACATCCCAAAAACAGGTGGCATCACCCTGTACCAGATACTTGAACACAACTATCCCCCGCAAAGCATGTGGAAAGTGTACCCCGATTCCTGGGATGATTTACGCGGACAGGTACAGGCGCTCTCACCGCAGCGACGAGCAGGGCTGCGGCTGCTAACCGGACACATCCCCTATGGCGTCCACACCCTGTTCGAGCGTCCGGCACGCTACTTTACCATCCTGCGAGAACCGGTAGAACGCACGCTTTCGTACTACTACTACGTGCGCTCACACCCGGATAACCCGCAATACAATCAGGTACGCGCCATGTCTCTGGAGGAGTACGTCACAAGCGGTTTACTGCTGGATAACGGGCAGGTACGGTGGCTGGCAGGCCTGCAGGCGGATACGCCCTTTGGCGGGGTAACCATGGAACACCTGGAAACCGCCACGGCGAACCTGCGTACCTGCCTCGTCGGGATTATGGCACGTTACGACGAAAGTTTGTTGCTGTTTCGATACCACCTGGGATGGCGCTGGCTGTTCTACTGCAAGCGCAATGTCAACAAGCAGCGGCCTCCCCTGACACAAATCGACCCGCAAACCCGCAAGACCATTGCCAGTATCCATGCCCTGGACGAAGCCCTTTACCTGGAAGCCTGCCAACTCTTTGCACAACAGGTAGAACGCATTGGTCTGACAACCCTGCAATACCAGACAAAATTCTTTCGCAGCATCAACCGCCTGTACACGCTGGCAAGCCGTATGCGACACACAGTACACACCTCATGAAACCCGCATTGCTTTTCCTTTCCCGCTGGTTCCCCTACCCGCCGCACAACGGCTCGCGCATTCGCGTCTACAACCTGCTCAAGGCACTGAGCAAAGACTACCGCATTGTCCTGATTACCTTTGCAGAAGAAACGGTACAACCTCAGGCGCTGGAAGTCATGCGCGCGCTGTGCGAACAGGTCGAGGTAGTACCCTATCGCCCATTCCAACCCCAGGGGCTGCGCGCCCGCCTGGGATACCTGGCGCCCCGGCCGCGTTTTCTGGTGGATACCTACCAACCGGCAATTGCGGAGAAAATTCGACAAGTGCTGGCATCCCGCCCCATTGCAATAGCCGTGGCATCCGAAATTGACATGCTGCCCTACCTCGAAACCATAGCCGATATCCCGCGTGTGCTGGAAGAACTGGAAATCAGCACCACTTACGAGGCGTACCATCACCACCAGGGATTGAAACGCCTGCGGCACGGGTTGACATGGTGGAAATTACGTACCTACCTGCGCCGCACCCTGCCTATGCTGAACGGGTGCACCGTTGTCTCAGAGGTCGAAAGACAACGGGTGAAAAAGGCGGTTCCAAACGCTCCATCCCTTGCAATCATCCCCAATGGTGTTGACTATGCGCATTACGAGGGAGATTTTGGCACCCCCACCCCAGAAACGCTGATTTACAGCGGAGCGCTCACCTATCACGCGAATTTCGACGCGGTGGAATATTTTTTGCAACACATCTTTCCCCTGCTTCGTGAACGTCATCCGCAGGTACATCTGTGGGTCACAGGCAAAACCAACGGGGTTCCAGTGACGCGCCTCCCACTGAGGGAACGCGTCACTCTGACTGGATACCTGGACGACATCCGCCCCGCGGTGGCCAGGGCATGGGTCAACATCGTTCCATTGCGCATTGGAGGGGGAACGCGCCTGAAAATCCTCGAATCTCTGGCGCTGGGCACTCCCGTGGTAAGCACATCCAAAGGCGCTGAGGGGCTGGAACTGGAAGACGGCGTCCACTTGCTGATTGCCGATAGCCCTCGAGATTTTGCCAATGCTGTCATGCGTCTGCTGGAAAACCCGGAACTACGCGCTCGCCTGGGCAAACAAGGGAAGGAACGGGTGCGGCAACGCTACGACTGGCAAATCATCGGGGCCAAACTATCCGCATACCTGCAGGACATCCTGGAGGCTTCCCATGTTGCGTCTTGAAACCTTGCGCGCACAGCAGCAACGCGTTCTGGCATGGGTGGCACGCGCGCGTAATTCTCTGCTGCAGGGAGTCTTTGTGGTCTTCATGGTGAGCGGCGCAGCCTTGATTGGGCTGGTGGCCGCCCGCAAAGACCCACGCTACGCCCTGGTACTGGCCATCTTTCCGGCCATTATCTTCGGCCTGGAGGGATTGGTACGCGCACAGGCATACGCCCCTTAC
>DAOTWV010000257.1:0-6557 GCA_034435695.1 Anaerolineales bacterium
GGGGTGGGTTGGGGGGGCGGCGTCTCCGTGGGGGTGGCCTGCGGAAGCGGCGTCGGAGTGGGGGTGGCTGCCGTTCCCAGGGGGTTCCACAACGCCAGGGTGGGGATGGGGGTAGCCGTCGGAGCCTGCACGGACTGACGCTCTGGCAACTGGTCGGGGTATCCCCAGGCAGCCCGCCAGGCGCGGTCGAGGGTATAGGTATCCAGACCGTAAACCAGTTGCAAGGCTTCGTCCACGCGGTGCCCCTGCTGGATGGTCTCCAGCAGGTGATTGAGTTCTTGCGGGCCAAACGTTTGCGCCAGGTACCCGATGACCGCGCCGCTATGGGCGTAAGAACGGCTGGCTTCATCCGGGTAGGGCGAGAAACCGGAGGTCAGGGTGGTAAGTGGGGGGAGCGTCCCCTCATCCAGCGCTTTTGTGAGTATGCGCTGGTCATGGTCGCTCAGGTTTCCTTCGGCGTATACCGCCATGCCTTCGGAAAGCCAGGTGGGGAGGGTGATGCCCTGACAGTTGAAAGTCAGCGTATCCACTACCAGATGCGCCAGTTCATGGGGCAAGACATCCCGCGCCCAGGACATCTCGTTGGGGCGGATGCCGGTCATGATGCTGCCGTATTCGGGAAATGCCACGCCACCAGTCCATTCTGCGGCATGGATGAGGGCATCCTTGACGCCCTGTACATCGGGGTAGATGGCAATCGTGATGGGCGTGGGAGGGGCGATGCCCATTTCGTTTACCAGGCGTTCCAGGCTGGCGGTAGCGATATCCAGCATGGTGTTGCCGAAGTAGGCGCCACCTTCCACCCATTGCAGGGTGATTTTCCCGGCCTGTACGGTGTGCCAGTCGTAAGCGGTATCCTGTACGGTCAGGGTTTGACGCGGCGTGCTCCACTGATTGCCCTGGGTATCGGTGAGTTGCCATTGCCACCAGATTTGCGCCCCGATGGGTAATGCGCCGCTGCGCTCCAAATCCCAGGTCCAATTCAGGTACACGTGGGTGCTTGCTGCCGGTTGAAACTCCTTGCGGCTGACGTTTTCATGGCAGGATAGCGCATTCGTCCCGTAAAGCAGTGTGGCAGCCTGGATGGGGTACTGCCCCGTGGCTTCCAGGTGGAAATCCACCGTGATGGGGAAGGCCATGTCGGCCTGATTGTTGCGGATGGAAAACGGATTTTCGGCTGCCTGAGCGTGCTGTCCCCCGGAAAACACCAACACAATGCATGTCAGGATGTAAAAGATTTTTTTTGTCATGGAAGAGATTCCCGTATGAAAAACTACACCTCCGAAAGTGGCCAGGTGGGCAGGACGTCCAGAGACATCCCATCGCGTTGCCCAGCCGCGAAGCGGCGGCAGCCGGCCGCGGCAATCATGGCCGCGTTATCGGTGCAAAAGGCCAGCGGCGGGATGTGTACTGGCAGCGGCGAGCGCCGGGTGATTTCTTCCCGCAGCCGCTGGTTTGCCGAGACGCCGCCCGCAACCAGAACGCTGCGCGCCCCAAATCGTTCCGCCGCCCGCATGGTTTTTACCGTCAGCACCTCCACCACGGCGGCCTCGAAACTGGCGGCCAGGTCGGCGACGGGCAAATCCAGGCGTTGCTTTTGCAGCGCCTGCACCTGCCGCAAGACGGCGGTTTTCAGGCCGCTGAAGGAAAAATCCCAGGAATCACCCAGCCAGGCGCGCGGAAAATCGAAGGCCCGCGGGTCTCCCTCTTTGCCGGCCTGTTGAATGGCTGGCCCGCCGGGGTAGCCCAACCCCAACATACGTGCAGCCTTGTCGAAAGCCTCACCCGCAGCGTCATCCAGTGTGCCGCCCAGGCGCTGGTATTGCAAGTGCTCCCGAATGAGAATCAATTCGGTGTGCCCGCCAGAGACAATCAGGGCCAGGATGGGAAACTGCGGCTCTGGCGGGGCGGGTTCTTCGCGGTACAGCCAGGCGGCGTAAATGTGCCCTTCCAGGTGGTTGACTCCCACCAGCGGCAGGCCGCTGCCCAGCGCCAGCCCTTTGGCGGCATTCAACCCGACCACCAGCGAACCAGGCAGACCGGGGCCGCGCGTCACCGCAATGGCATCCAGTTCATCCAGGCTGAGGTGCGCTTCCCGCAGGGCTTGCTGCACGATGGGGTAAATCGAGAGTACGTGTTGGCGCGAGGCCATCTCAGGAAAGACGCCGCCGTACTGGGCATGCAGGTCTACCTGAGAGGCCACGGCATTGGAGAGCAGTTTGCGGCCATCTTCGACGATGGCCGCCGCTGTTTCGTCACAGGAACTTTCTATGGCAAGAATTCGCATGAGGATGATGGGGTGAGATGATGATGAAATGAGGGGATGGCCTGTGGGCTACCGTCCGCCGTCATCATTCTGCATTCACAACCGGAATCACCAGGTCCAGCGGATATTCAGCCAGGACTTCGAAGGTGCCATCCGGGCGAACCCAGACGGTATCTTCGAGACGGCATCCCATACCGCGTTCGGGGTAGTACAGGCCGGGCTCGATGGTCACCACTACGCCGGGGGCGAGGCGGTTATCATCGGATGCGGCGCTGCCAAACCAGGGGGCTTCGTGGACATCCAGCCCCAGGCCGTGCCCCAGGCTGTGTACGTACCCTTCCTGTGTGCGCGGGTTGCTGTGTACTGTGGGGTGCCCCTGGGCTTCGAAGAGTTCACAGGTACGCTGCTGGTAGTGCTTGCAGGACGCGCCGCTTTCCAGTTCGCCCATCACCTGGTCGTACACGCTGCGCACATCCTCGTAGAGCGCCAGCACGTCATCGGGGGCGTACCCCAGGCACCAGGTGCGGGTGAAATCGTAGAAATAGCCGCCGCCCGCTTCGCAGGGGAAGATATCGAAGACGATGGGCGCACCCAGGCGCAGCGCCTCGACGGGATTGCCCGTGCTGTGCGGGATACCGGCATCCCGCCCCTGAGCGAAAATCGTCCCTTCGGGATTTTCCGCGCCCAATTCGGCCAGCCACTGATTGATGAGGCCTTTGACGCGCCCAATGGTGACCGGTTCCCCCTGGGAATCCACCAGCACCCCATCGCGGGCGCGCTGGGAACCGAGGAAATCGGCCACGCGCCCCACCACGGTGGTGGTGACGCGTCCCATGCGGCGAATGCGTTCCACTTCACTTTCATCCTTGGTGGCACGTGCCTGCAGCAGCATGGCATGCCCGTTGACCAGGTGTACCTCGGGCAGAAGTTCTTGCAGCGTTTGGAGAGTCTCCAGCGCCGGGCCGATATCCACGCGCCCTTCGATAGCCACCCGGCCGGAAGTTACCCCCAGGTCATCGAGAAGGGCTTTGTAGCGCATGGCCTCGGCTTTGGCCGTGTTGCCATTGGTCTCTTTGAGGTATTGCCGGTAGGGGTACGCGCCCAGGTCGCGTGTGGGCAGGCCGGTGGCCGCGGCTTCCTCGCGCTCCATCGGGTGATAGAACAGCACGGCCTCCTCACCGTGTTTTTTGACCAGCACCGCATCAGTAATGTGTCCTCCGCCGGTGAGATACGTCATGGCGGGATTGTGCTGCGCCGGGCCGAGCACCAGCAGCGCATCCAGGTTGTGTGATTGCATCAGAGAGTCGAGGTTGGTTTTCATGGCAGGTCAGGAAATGAACAGGTAGGGTGATGGGAGACGTGTTTTGAGACGATTCACGCCAGGAAGAGCATGACCACGCCGGCGATGGCGATGAACGTGCCGGCTATGGCGCCCCAGCCAAAGCGTTCTTTGAAAAAGAAATAGCCCACAGGAAGCAAGAGCACCGGCGGCAGGGAAGTCAGGGTGCTGGCAATTCCTACCGGGGCATGTTGCACGGCGTACAGGGAGAGCGTGACACCCAAAAAAGGGCCGGTGATGCTGCCAATGACCAGGTAACGCAAGGCGCGTGGCCGGGCACGCAGTTGGCGCAGACTTTCGGCAGCCTGTCCGCGCACCACCGCCAGACCCCAAAGCGCCAGGGTAGCGGCCAGCATGCGCATCAGGGTTCCAGAAAGCGCCGGGAAATCCCCGCGCAGTCCTTGCTTTGCGAAAATCAATCCCAATGCCTGTCCGGTGGCTGCGCCCAGGCCGAACAAAATCCCGGCCTTGAAATGCGCGTTGTGTTCATTGGCGGGCTGGGTATTTTGTTCCTGCACCACCCAGGCAGTGCCGCCGATGGTGGTGATGATGGCCGCTACCTGCCAGGGGGACAGCCGCTCTCCCAGGAAAAGCCAGGCCAGCACGGTCGCCAGGATGGGCGCCAGGCTGAGCATCAGCATGGTGAGACGCGGCCCAATCCATACGAAAGCCTGAAAGAGAAAGGCATCTCCCAATGCAAGCCCTACCAGGCCGGAAAGCCCAAGCCAGCCCCAGCGGAAGGGTTCGGCATGCCAGGGAAGCGGCAGACCGAACAGGGGGTGCGCCAGCGCCAGCAACAGCACGGCAAACAGCAGGCGGGTGCGGTTGACCACCACGGAGCCTACCATGCGCCCTGCCAGGGTGAACATTGCCGAGGTGGCAGTGAAGCATACCGAAGTCATCAACGCGGCCAGTTCGCCCAGGAAAATCATGATGTTTTCTCAGAGGTGGAGATGCAGGCTGTTTTGCAGGCCAACAAGGAAGGCGCCTTCTTGTTCGGGGAGTACGGTGCGCGGGTCGCATACCACGCGTCCCTCGTGGATGCGGGCAATGATGGGTGGGTTACATTGCCGCAGGCTGTCCAGGAAGCGGTTGGGGTGCGGAACATCCAGGGCAAGCAAAGTGGTGGGCATTTCTGCTCCCGGCAGGCTGCCCCCGCCAACGGTGGATGTGCCTGGGATGGCCTCTCCGCGTCCCAGCGTGGCAATCCAGGTGTGTACCCGCGCGGTGAGCATTTCGGCTGGGGTGGCAATCATGCGCCAGATGGGGATTTCTACAATGGCTTCGTCCTTGAGGTAGTGCATCAGGGTAGCGGAAAGGGCTGCCAGGGCGAGTTTGTCGGCGCGCAGGGCGCGTGCCAGAGGGTGCTTTTTGAGTTTGTTGAGCAGTGCAGCACGTCCCACGATGATACCCGCCTGCGGGCCGCCCAGCAATTTGTCGCCGGAGAAGCATACCAGGTCGGCGCCGGCTTGCAAGGCCTCCTGCACTGTGGGTTCGTGTTTCAGGCCATAGGCAGCCGTATCCAGCAGGGCGCCTGAACCCAGGTCATACACGAGGGGGATGCCGGCTTCATGGGTCAGGCGCGCCACCTCGGCCAGGGAAGGTTCCGCCGTGAATCCCACCAGGTCGAAGTTGGAACGGTGGGCAATCATCACCAGGGCAATGGGTTGGTCGGCAAGCGCTGCGGCGTAATCCTGCAGGTGGATGCGGTTGGTGGTGCCGATTTCCACCAGTTTGCAGCCCGATTGCTGCATGACCTCGGGGACGCGGAAGCCGCCGCCGATTTCTACCAGTTGGGAGCGGGCAATCAGCACGCGCCGGCGGCGCGCCATTGCCGAGAGGGCCAGCAAAACGGCTGCGGCGTTGTTGTTGACTACGAGGGCGGCCTGTGCTCCCGTCAGGCGGCAAAGCAGGGTTTCAGCATGGGTGAGACGGGAACCGCGCCGGCCGCGTGGCAGGTCGTACTCCAGATTGCTGTAGCCCTGTGCGATGGTCTGGATGGCTTTGATGGCCGCGGCGCTGAGTGGCGCACGTCCCAGGTTGGTGTGTATGATGACCCCGCTGGCATTGATGAGCGGGCGCAGGGTGGGGGTAGTCCAGGCTTCCAGGGTGCGGTGTGCCCGTTGGATGATGTCTTCTCTGGAGATGGTGGATGGCAGCGTTTCGGCGTGGGCGCGTAACGTCTCCAGGGTATGCCGCAACGCGGCCAGCGTGAGCGGTCGTCCATAAGAGGCAATCAGTTCTGCCGTGGTGTGCGTGTGCAGCAGGCTATCCACGGAAGGCAGGTCTTGCAAACGTAAGGCGCACATGGGAATACCCCTTTTGCTCAGGGTGTGGGAGGTTGCCAGCGGCTGCGCTCTCGTACGCGGAGCAAAAATTCAATCAAAAAGAAGCCTGCAGCCAGCAGCAACATGACGGAAGGCGTGAGGACGCGTCCCAGTTGCAGCCAGGCCAGGGTAGCAAGGTACAACCCGCCCCATAGGGATTGGCGCAGCAAAATGCCGTGGCTGACAGGGGATGTACCGCCAAAACGACGGTTGAGCAGGGTGACGAAGGGCAGGGTGATTCCGCTGCCGGTTATCGTGAGCCAGAAGAAAAACAGCCAGCGCGGCCACAGCGTAGGCAGTGTTTGCGTCACCACCCAGAACAGGCCAGCGCATCCCGGTACGGTCAGAAAAAAGGCCGTAGGCAGCACGGAGACCACGCTGGGGACGGGCTGATTTTCGGGCTTGCTCATGGAGTGAATTATAAAGCATGTTTGGGCGGTTTGCCGCCTGGCGACTGGAAGTCGCGGCTACGGTTGCCAAACCTGCCTGCGCAGGTTGATTTCCAGTCGCCGGAGGGCGACTTTGCGCGTGCAAATTCATCTGCCGCCTTGTGTGTCCCCCAGACGAAAAAGGCGGTTTCCCGGTGGGGAAACCGCCTTTCCTGGGTGCGTAGTGCTATCAGGCC
>DAOTWV010000258.1:0-8027 GCA_034435695.1 Anaerolineales bacterium
GGCCAACTTCTTGGCGCGCTTGTTGGCCTTGCCGCGTTCCTCGCGGTTCAAAATACGCTTGCGGATGCGTAAACTCTCCGGCGTCACCTCCAGCAGTTCGTCGTCGGCCAGAAATTCGATGCACTCATCCAGGCTCATCTCGCGCGGGGGCGTCAGGCGCACGTCGATATCGCGTACCGCCTGCCGCATATTTGTCAGGTGCTTCTTCTTGCACACATTCACGTCCAGGTCGCCGGGACGCTGGTGTTCGCCGACCACCATACCCTCGTAGACCTCCACGCCGGGGGCGATGAACAATTCGCCGCGTTCTTCGGTGTTCTTCAGCCCGTAGGAGTTGGCAACCCCCGTCTCCCAGGAGACCAGCGAACCGCGCGCCCGGCCAGGGATTTCCCCGGCGTAGGGGCCGTAGCCGTGGAACAGGGAGTGCATCACGCCCCGGCCGCGCGTGGCCGTCAGAAACTGGTAGCGAAAACCCAGCAGGCCGCGCGTCGGCACCACGTAACGCAGCGATACGTTGCCGGAGGGCAGGTCTTCCATGTGCTGCATCTCGCCGCGGCGTTTTCCAAGCATCTCCACCACCACGCCGACGGTATCAGGGCTGGTCTCGATGTGGACTTCTTCGTAAGGCTCCTGCAGACGGTCGTTTTCGTCGCGGTGGAAGATGACTTCCGGGCGCGAGACGTGGAATTCGTAGCCTTCCCGGCGCATGGTTTCGATGAGAATCGCCAGGTGCAGTTCGCCGCGCCCCGAAACCAGGAAAGTATCCGGGTTTTCGGTTTCCTCGACACGCAGGGCGACGTTCTGCTTGAGTTCGTTGAACAGGCGTTCGCGCAATTTGCGGGAAGTGACCCAGCGGCCTTCGCGTCCCGCAAAGGGGGATGTGTTGACGCCAAAGGTCATGCGCACGGTGGGTTCTTCCACCTTGATGGTGGGGAGGGGACGCGGCGCTTCGGGGTCGGCCAGCGTTTCCCCGATGGCGATTTCCTCCAGCCCGGCGATGGTGACAATCTCCCCCGCGGCGGCTTCCGTGACCTCCTGACGCTGCAAGCCCTCGTGGACGTACAGGTAGCGCGCCGTTTCGGGGATGATGTGCCCCTCGCGGGTGATGCGCGCCACCGACGCACCGGCGCGCAGTCTGCCAGCGTGGATGCGTCCCACGGCGGTCACGCCGCGGTAAGGGTCGTAATCCAGGGTGGTGACCAGCAATTGCAGGGGAGCATCCGGGTCCACGCGGGGAGCGGGAATCTCTTTCAGGATGGTATCGAACAGCGGGTGCAGGTCGCCGCTCAAATCGGGGGTCAGGCCGGCGCGCCCCTGGGTGGCGATGGCATACACCACGGGGAACTCGGCCTGCTCCTCGGTAGCGCCCAGTTCGATGAACAGGTCGAAGGTCTCGTTGAGCACCCGGTCCAGGTCGGCATCCCGGCGGTCAACCTTGTTGATGACCACGATGGCGCGGTGGCCGAGGGCAAGCGCCTTTTGCAGCACGAAGCGCGTCTGCGGCATGGGGCCTTCGGCGGCATCCACCAGCAGCAGGACGCCATCCACCATGTTGAGCACGCGCTCCACTTCGCCGCCGAAATCGGCATGGCCGGGGGTATCCACGATGTTGATTTTGACCTCCTGCCCGCTTGCCGGGTCGGGGAGGCGGATGGCGGTGTTCTTGGCCAGGATGGTGATGCCGCGCTCGCGTTCCAGGTCGTTGGAATCCAGCACGCGTTCGACGACGTGCTGATTTTCGCGGAAGACGCGCGCTTGCTTGAGCATCCCGTCCACCAGGGTGGTTTTGCCATGGTCCACATGGGCGATGATGGCGATGTTGCGCAGTTCGGTTCGTTCTACCAGCATTGAAGTACCTCGTACAGACAAAAAATCAGGCACAGGGGCGTCCTGTGCCTGTCGTAAAGCGTAATTGACGTTCCAACGGGGTAATCTTACCAGATGTTGCGCATTTACGGAAGTGCGCGCACGGAAGCCAACCTGCGAAGGCAGGTTTTGCCGTTGTTGCCGCGGTTTCGAACCGCCGGACGGATTTTCACCAGCCTGCGAAGGCAGGTTTTGCAGCCGTAGCCGCGGCTTCCAGCCGCCGGACAGAATTTCACCAACATGCGAAGGCAGGTTTTGCCGTTGTTGCCGCGGTTTCGAACCGCCGGACGGATTTTCACCAACCTGCGAAGGCAGGTTTTGCAGCCGTAGCCGCGGCTTCCAGCCGCCGGACGGATTTTCACCAACCTGCGGAGGCAGGTTTTGCCGTTGTTGCCGCGGCTTCCAACCGCCGGACAGCGTACTACGCCCGCACTTCCTGCCGCTGGAACAAGACGTATGCCAGCGCAAAGAGCAGCAAGGTGACCGCAATCAAGCCGGTCAGGTGCGGCCAGATGAGCATCACGCTCTGCTGCCAGGGGAGGGGCGTACCCAGAATAGCGCCCTGCCATTGCGAGGGCAGTACCAGCCCCAGCGAGCGGATGGATGGCTGCGTGAGCGCCACGATGATTTCCGTGTACAGCGTATTGGGGGAGAGGCGGCTCAACGCCAGCCCGGTCTGGATGAAGCGGATTTGCTCCTCGGGCAGGCCGTAGCGGATGGGGCTGAGCATCTGCGCCAGGATGCCTACCAGCATATCCCAGAAGACGAGGAAGAACAGCCACATGGCCAGAGACGAGAGCGCCGCGGTGGCCGGCTGCCGGAAGCGAATGGAGAAAATCATCGCCAGCGCCAGCCAGATGCCGCCGTACACAATCGTCGCCAGCAGCAGCCATAGCATACGGATGACTTCCTCGCCGTTTGGCGGCACACCAAGCCCAATCAACCCCAGCCCGATGATGAGCAGCCAGATGGCGGCGTACACCAGCGCCTGGGTGAACAGGCCGCCCAGGAACTTGCCCATCAACAGCGCATCCCGGTAGATGGGTTGCGCCAGCAGGCGGGACATGGTGCGGCGGTTGAATTCGCCGTTGATGGTATCGAAGGCCAGCGCGATGGCAATCAACGGCACCAGAAAGCCGAGGAAGCCCACGAATGCCGGCAGCGGGTCTTTGGCCGTGGTGAATAATTTCAGGAAGATGAAGCGGTCTTGCCCGACACTGGTTTTCAGATTCTGGATGGCGGCGTATACCGTGCCGCCGCCGGTCAACGCGATGAGCAGTTCCAGAATGAGCATGCGGGTGCTGGTCATGTGGTCGGCCATTTCCTTGCCAACCACAGCCCACAGCCCCGTCCAGGGGGAACCTTCGCGGGCACGGCGTTCACGACGCAGCGGCTTTCTCTTCATGCGCCACCTCCTGAAAATAGCGGTTGTAAATGGCATCCAGTTGCTGGGTTTCTACCTCCAGCCCCATCAGGCGCGCCCCGGAATGTACCACCGCGGCAGCGACATCCGGGCGTAAGTCGCTTTCGGCATCCACCTCGTAGGTGTTTGCTTCGGGGCTGCGCACCTCGACCACGCCGGGGATTGCCTGCAGCGCCTGTTCCAGGGACTGGGAGTCACCGATGGCATGCAGGCGGATGCGGTAAGCCTTGCCCAGCACCTGACGCCCCAGTTCGGGAACGGTGCCCACCAGCCGCAACTGCCCGCGGCGGAACAGTCCTACCCGGTCGCAGATGACCTGTACCTGGTGCAGCAGGTGGGAGGAGAGCAGGATGGTGATGCCTTCGCTCTTCAAACTGCGGATGAGTTCCAGGAATTCGCGCGCCCCTTGCGGGTCCAGCCCCTGGGTGGGTTCGTCCATGATGATGACGCTGGGCTGCTTGATGAGGACATCCGCGACCCCCAGGCGGTGCCGCATCCCGTAGGAAAACGTGCCGACACGCTTGTCGGCTACCTCGCTCAGCCCGACGCGTTCCAGCGCCTCGGTGATACGTCTGGCGGCTTCAGGGCGCGGCAGGCCGTTGAGTTTGGCAGTGTAGGTCAGGTTCTCGCGGGCGGTGAGTTCATCGTAGAAGCCTACCTGGTCGGGCAGGTAGCCCACGCGTGCCTTGACCTGCAGGGGTTGGCGTGTGGGGTCGAAGCCCAGCACGCGCACCTCACCGCGCGTTGGCTCGGTAAGCCCCAGGAGCATCAAAATCGTGGTGGTTTTGCCGGAGCCGTTTGGCCCCAGCAGCCCAAAAATTTCCCCGGCGCGCACCTCCAGATTCAGGTTGTTCACCGCAGTGAAGCGACCGTATTTTTTGGTCAATCCTACGGTCTCGATGACAGGTGCTTCGCTCATAGTCACCTCCTTGAGTGGACGGCAGACAGCAGACCGTCCACTGTCTACCGTCCACCGTCCATTGTCCATCGTCTACCGGCGTCCAAAGCGCGAGACGGCCATGCCAACGACCAGCACAGCCACGGCAATCAGCACCACACCGACCAACCCCCACAAAGTGGAGGTCACCAGGGTGATGCGGAAGTCTGCCGAGGCGTTTGCGCTGCCGTTGGGTTTGGCGCGCAGGGTGAGCACGTAGTCGCCGGCCAGGGCTTTTTCAGCAGGCAGGACATTGGCGGTGACTTCTACTTCCTGCCCGACGGGGATTTCGGCGATTTTTTGCGGTTCGAAGGTGACTTTCCAGCCGTTGGGGGCAGAACTGCTCAATTCGACATCGCGCGCCAGAGCAGTGCCGTTGTTGCGTACCACGATGGTAATGGGGGTTTCCTTGCCCGCGGTGGCCTGTGCGGAAAGCCGTCCGTCGGAGGTGGTCACGCTCAACTGCGGGTGGCCGGTCACCTGGGCGGTGAGTTCCAGTTCGGCCTGGGCGGTATCGGATTGCGCCTGCAGGCGGACGGGATACTCGCCAGCCGGCAGGGTATCGTCCACGGCTTTGACTTCTACGCTCAGGGTCTTGGTACTGCCAGCCTCCACGGGCAGGGTGGTGACCTCTTTGCCGCTGTAGGAGATGCGCACGGTGAACATCATCCCGGCATCGGAGGAGAGCGTTACGGTTGCGTCTTCATCGCCGGTGTTCTTGAGTGTGACGCTGTAGCGGAAGGTCGTGTTGGGGTTGCCGCGCAGCGTGGGCAGTTCGGTGGAAAGTTGCAGTTTGGGCGGCAGTTTCTCTTTGATGCTCACTTCGAGAGGGAAACGCACCGTCTTACTTTCGCCGCGTGCTTCCACTGTCATGGTGTAGGTGCCAGCCTGCACGTCAGCGGGCGGTGTGATGCGCAGCGTGACGTTGGCATTGGAATCCGGGGTGACGTAAACGGCCTGGACGATGTCGCCGCCGCCCCGGAAGGTGGCTTCCCACCCGTCGGGCAGGTCGGGCACGCGCAGGTGTACGGTTTCCGGCTGGTCGTCAGTGGAGACCGTCAGGCTGAAGGAGATGGTCTCCTGGGTACCTACGACCAGGCTGGGGTAACGCGTCCACACCTGAAGCCCCTGAGGCGGTGTGGCCTCCTGGGCGCTTGCGGGCAGGACAAAGGACAGGCTGAATGTCAGCAAAAGGAAGAGCGAAAGTGCAATGCGTTTCATACAACGTCCTCCGTCTGATAGGTTGTGTTGAGAAGTGTGGGAGAAAGCCGACGCGTGTCAGCGTCTTTCTGATGAGAATTGCAAGGATGCAAAACGGTAATCCGCTGTTCCCTGAACAATCATCACGGCGGGATTATACGCCTGGAAGTTTAAAAGAGGGTCTTTGTTTTGTCAGAATTCTGTTAACGCTCCCCCCGGTTTCGAAGTGTGTGCGCCGGACGAAGTCTCCGGCGCACACAGGAAAAGGGTTCATGCTGTGCACGTCTTCACAGGGAGAAACTTGCCCCAGGCTGGATGACGTGTACCTGGGCGTCGGTTTCGGCCTGTACGCGTTTTGCCCATGCGTTGGGGTCTTGCGCAATGGGCGGCCAGGTATTGTAGTGGACGGGGATGACGTGTTTGGGTTGCAGCAGTTTGACGGCGCGCAAGGCGTCATCCGGCCCCATGGTAAAGTTGTCGCCAATGGGAAGCAGTGCCAGGTCTATGCCTTCCTCGCCAATCAAGCGCATATCGCCAAACAGGCCGGTATCGCAGGCGAAATAAATTTTCTCGCCCTCGTTGGTGGTCAGGAGGAAGCCGGCGGGATTGCCGCCGTAGGTGCCGTCGGGCAGGGCTGAGCCGTGCAATGCCTGGGTCAGTTTGAGGTAGCCAAAGGGATGTTGGAACCCCCCGCCGATGTGTTGGGGGTGTGCCTTTTCGATTCCCTGGCCGTTGAACCAGTTGACAATCTCGAAATTGGCAATCACGGTAGCGCCGGTGCGTTTGGCAATCGCAACCGCATCACCCACATGGTCGCCATGCCCGTGGCTGACGAGGATGAAGTCGGCGGTGACCTCATCGGCGCTGGCGGTGGCGGCCGGGTTATCGGTAAAGAAAGGGTCAATCAGCAGTTTGTAGCCCCCGGTTTCTGCGCCAAAAGTGGCGTGACCATACCAGGTTACTTTGAAGCCCATCGTTTCACCTCCTTAGAGAAAAAGCAACGAACCGATGCTTTGATTGTACACCAAAATTGCCTCGAAGGTGCTGGCATTGACCGAAGTTTTCTTTTCCCTTACAATTTTTGCATGCAACTTTGGAACCGTTACCGCACCCTGCCGTCAGGCTTCTTCCGTCCAGACCATGACCCGCCTGTAAAATGCAGAATGATGAATGATGAATGCAGACCAGGCGACCAAAAGACCAAACGACTAAAAGACTAACCGACCAGGCGACTACCAGACCAAAAGACTAACCGACTAACAGACCAAACGACTACAAGACTAACCGACTAACAGACTAACAAACTCAGAGGTATCCCATGGCAAACACACCTTTCCCCTCCAAACGAGCACCCATTTACAAAGACATACCTGATGAAAAGTGGAACAACTGGCGCTGGCAACTCAGCCACCGCCTGAATTCGGTGGAAGATTTCGAGCAAATTTTTCCTCTTACCGATAGTGAGCGCGAAGCCCTTTCCGCCCCCGGCCTTTTCCGCGTGGACGTGACCCCCTACTTCGTGTCGCTGATTGACCCCGATGACCCAAATGACCCCATCCGCAAGCAAATCATCCCCACCAGCCGCGAGATGGTGCCCTTCACGGCCATGATGGAAGATTCCCTGGCCGAAGACAAGCACTCCCCTGTTCCGGGGCTGGTACACCGTTACCCCGACCGCGTCCTGATGCTGGTCACCACCCAGTGCGCCACCTACTGCCGCTACTGCACGCGCTCGCGCATCGTCGGCGACCCCTCGGCCACGTTTTCGCGCTCCGAATTCGAAATGCAAATCGAGTACATCAAGCGCACGCCTCAGGTGCGCGATGTGCTGCTCTCCGGCGGCGACCCGCTGGCGCTCAACCCGCGCATCCTGGAAGAAATCCTGCGCCGCCTGCGCGAAATCCCGCATGTGGAAATCATCCGCATTGGTTCGCGCATCCCGGTCTTCATGCCCATGCGTGTCACCGATAAATTGACCGACATGCTGCAAAAGTACCATCCCCTGTGGATAAACATCCACGTCAATCACCCCAACGAAATCACCGCCGAACTGGAACAGGCCTGCGACAAACTGACGCGCGCCGGCATCCCGCTGGGCAACCAATCCGTGCTGCTGGCCGGCGTCAACGATAACGTCCACATCCAGCGCGACCTGGTGCAAAAACTGGTGCGCATCCGCGTGCGTCCCTACTACCTGTATCAGTGCGACCTGGTGGAAGGCGCCGGGCATTTCCGCACGCCGGTGGGCAAGGGCATCGAAATCATGGAAGGGCTGCGCGGGCACACATCGGGGTATGCTGTGCCCACCTACGTCATCGACGCACCCGGCGGGGGCGGCAAAATCCCCGTCATGCCCAACTACCTCATCAGTTACTCCGACCACAAGGTCATTTTGCGCAACTTCGAGGGCTACATCACTACCTACGAAGAGCCGACCGACTACCTCCCCGAAAAGGCGGCCAAATTCCTGGGCGAGCCGCGTCCCGAACCGGGGCAGGAGGGTGTCCTCGGCCTGCTGGAAGGCAAGGACATGTTCATCAAGCCCGAAGGCTTCGACCAGATTCACGAGCGCGGCGGCATCCAGCATCGCCTGAAGAGCGA
>DAOTWV010000259.1:0-2878 GCA_034435695.1 Anaerolineales bacterium
CTGGCCAGTTGCGCATT
Organism: Anaerolineales bacterium; assembly: GCA_034435695.1. Classification (GTDB taxonomy): domain Bacteria; phylum Chloroflexota; class Anaerolineae; order Anaerolineales; family DRKV01; genus DRKV01. The sequence goes on from DAOTWV010000259.1 coordinate 18, forward strand.
CGGACAACTGACAAGCAGTTGTCCTACGGTGTCACTGCAAATGGCATTTTTCGGATAGGTACTTAGTGCTCCCTGCCGCAGGAGCAGGAAACAACGAGCGGGCAGGCCGACAAATCGGCCTGCCCGCCGCCAATGCTGCCTGAGGAGGGTTCATTCGACCAGAGCAGGAGCATGCACAGTACCGGGTTCTACGTGTGCAGGACGCAGGCAGAAGCCCACCGCCTGGGATTTGCGCCACCCGATAGCACCACTGTTGATAATCGTGCGGTCGATGGCATACAGGAAAACAGTGTATCCACAGGGGTCCATCACGCTGGTATCCAGTTCCCAGGTACCCTGTTCCTGATGGAAATTCAGTACCACGGGCGTTTTGTGTACGGATGCACCATTAGCCTGGGCAGATGGTGCCAGTATGAACCAGGTGTGCCCGAAGTGGATATCGTCGGCCTGGTACGTTCCCTGGATGATGTCCCCCACGCGGAAGGTACCACACGCCCCAGCAGGATAGGTGACGCCCTGGCGTACGAAGCCAGTGATGGTCAGGTCTGCGTTTGGACGCTTGTTATCCACGCGGACGCGCACTGTGGTGTAGGACGCTCCGCCCACGCACAGCGGTGTGCGCGCCTGCGCATGTGTCCCATCAGGGTACAACACCTCCATGCGGAGTTCCCACAGGCCGTCCATAGGGGCAGAGGTATGCCAGCGAGCCAGTACATTCCCGGCAACTTCCCGCCACTGGTTGGGGTACGCCTGTTCCAGGTAGGTGTAGTAGCCGTTGCTGTCGATGCTTTGGGTTTGGTGGTGCTGCACCGGAATGCCAACCCCATTTTGCTCGGTAACCACGATGTCGAAGTCATTACTCAATGGCTGCCATGCACCGGCAACAGGAGAGAGTTGCCGCACCCAAATGCGATACCGGAAGGGTGGTGCCCCGGCCATGCTATTCGGTGGGTTGAGGATGTAGCCAGTGATAGTAACCGTACCACCAAAGGGGGCCTGATTGGCGACGAAATTCGCCAGGATGCCGTGTCCACTGGCAAGGCCGGTGTTGTGGTTGATATCACACACCGCCATATTGCCAACACTTTCCAGGTAGGCGCTGTGGTCGTGCGCCGGAACCTGTGCCCCCGGCATGATGTGCACCAAACGCTCTTCGCGGTTTCCCCAGGTGGGGACGAAGTTCGGGTTTCCGGCGGGGGGCGGCGTCTCCCAGGAGAGGATAGCCCGCACCCTGGCGGTTACGGCCCCCTGGGCGCAGGGACGACGGTGCGCGCTGAGTTCTACCGGCACCGAGGCCATGTAGAACAACCCATCCGCCGGCATATGGGCAACATCGTGCACGTTGACAGCGGAAGTACCTGCATACGTCCAACCCGCACCATCTCCCCAATCAACCCAAAAGGCCACATACTCCTGGCTGCCGCTGGAACACAAGTTACCAGAGTACCCATTGGGAAGTTTGGTCTTGAAAACGGCCTCCAGACGATTGCGGTGGGGGTTCAACCCTACACACAGCAGTTCTTCGTAGCGCGTGTCTCCATCCGTTTTCATCAACTTGGCAATGACGGCTGCCAGGTCGATATCCCACTCAGTAAACATCTGCGTAAGTGAGGCACCGAGCGCCTCTGGATTCAACATCGGCTGCACGCCGCTTTGCATGAGTTCGGGGAAGAGGTAGCGATGTGCGGGCACTCCTTTGTCCTGATACGCTTTCGCCCGGAGATGCACAGGCAAGGGGGCAGGAGGTTTCATCGCCAGCGTCTGTTCCACGTCCAGCATGGAAACCCATTCTTTGGGCAAAGTTACCTTGAAGGCCTCCAGCAATTCCCCCAACACAAAGGCCTTGCGCGGGGCTACTTGAATGTGCGCCTCCAGCACGTTGCCATAGACCGGCAAAAAATTGGGCATATTGGCCGGAATGGGTTGATTCCAGGAAAGGATAGCGCGCACCAAAATCAGATTTTCCACCTTGCACCACGTCTCATGCGGGGAGACATCCAGAGAAAGGCTGTAAAGCAACGGCTTATCGCCTGGAATATCGTGCGCCCGAAAAGAAAGCATGCCCTGGTCATCCCAGGTAACGCCGTTATCGGTAGAGAGGTAAAAACGCACATACTCCAGCGAACCATCAGAACACAATCCACCACCATAACCGGTATCTTGTTTGAGCGCCACCACAGCGGAAAGGCGTCGCATCTGGGGGTGATACCCCACACAGGTAAGCGCCTCATACGTCGTGTTGGAGGTCATGGATTTGACCGCTTCAAAGGGGGATTCCTGGAAATTGCCAAAGTAGTTTGGATTGCTCATCGTGAGCGCCAGAAACTGGCGGCGGTCTTTTTCTACCCGCTTGCGGGCAGATTCTTTGGCTGGGGATGATTTGGTAGCCATCACAACACCTCACAGAAGAAACGTCCCGACACGGTCGCAGCCTCCCCAGGGCTGTGCATGCGTCAGGTTATCGAGTCACCCCTATAAACGCCAGGCAGGGGTAATTTCCGACACGTGGACGAAAACCGGCCGCCGGACCGTTTGGGGAACGCTCGTGATTCACTGCGGATTACGCCGAGGAAAAACAGAAAAACCAATTAGCAATCCGAACTGCGGTCACCGTTATGACTTGCAACGATTTCCCCCAAATGGCGGCTAATTTCAGGGGAGCAGAACGTTCATATCTCTTGAAAGGTGCTTAATCTGGTCAGCACCACTGGCTATTGTCCACGCCTGGGTATGTTCTTCACGTCGTAGCCGGCCTTCCTGACAAGAACTCACGTAACAACTCAGCCACCCACGCCCAACGATAAATCGTCGGGCTGAGCGGCCAAAGCCGGAGCAATCCGGCTGGCGCCATGCAGTCGGGT
>DAOTWV010000260.1:0-5883 GCA_034435695.1 Anaerolineales bacterium
CAGTAGTGCGGGAGACAATTCAGAAAGGTCACGGCCTGGCGGCGGTTTGCGCTAACGCTTACGCCCAGAGACACTACCGGACGAGGCAAGGTGATGTTTCACGTGCAACATTGTGCCCCCTCAGCAGGGCGCACGTTCCTTGCTTTCTCCCAGCAATTCCAAATTTGCCGCGTAGTATCCGCAGATTACGCAGATTGAACGGATTCTTTCTTCTTTCCTCTGCGTAATCTGCGCCATCTGCGGATGAATTGGCCCATATTTGGAATTGCTGGCTTTCTCCTGCCAAATTGGGAGCACGAAAACGTTGTTGGTGAATCGCGGTATGGCCTGGTACAACAGAACGCAGTTACCGCAGATTTGACGCCGATTCTCGCAGATACGACCAACGAAGCGGCGAAAACCACCACAACCAGCGGATATCAGCGGCACCAGCGTTATCAGCGTTCTACTGACCAACATATCTTTAGTGCTCCCAACGTCGATTTGACCTTGACCGGGATGTCACCTGTTGATATAATCGCCATGCATGCAAATTCATCGCTATTGATGACCAGACGCTACAGCGAGCGCTGAGAGCAAAGGCTCTCACGCGCTTGCTTTTGTTTGTTTACTGCCCTCCCGGTGCTTTGCTGCCTGGGAAAGGGCGCGTTGTTTGGGATGTAACCCGGCTTTCCCGTGGTATCTGTCTGCCCCATAAGTGGGGAAACCTGCGTACCACCAGTCACCAGCCGTGGAGCGGGATACCGCGATTTCGGAATACACATTTTTCCAGGAGGCATTCGCGTGGAAACCAAAGAATTGGCCGCATTGCGCATTCGCTTGGCATCTCCCGAAGTTATTCGGAGTTGGTCGTACGGGGAGGTGCTCAAACCGGAGACCATCAACTACCGTCGCCTGCGTCCTGAAAAGGACGGCTTGTTTTGTGAGGCGATTTTTGGCCCGACGCGTGATTATCAATGTTACTGCGGCAAGTATAAGAACATTCGTTACAAAGGGATTACCTGTGAGAAGTGCGGCGTTCAGGTGACCCGTTCTTCGGTGCGCCGTGAACGCATGGGGCACATCGAACTTTCTGCTCCGGTAGCGCATGTGTGGTATTCCCGGCGTATTCCCTCTTACCTGGGCGTCTTGCTGGATATTTCCCGACGTGAATTGGACCGGGTGCTTTATTTTGCCCAATACGTGATTACCTACGTGGATGAGGAAGCCCGTCAGAAGGCTCTCAAGCGCCTGGAAGAAAAGGCAGCCTCCATTGAGCGCGACCAGATGGCTCGCCAGAATGCCCGCATTGCAGAAATGCGCGCCTCCGTAGAAAAGCAAATCAGCGAATTGCAAGAACGTCGCGCGGCCCTCGAAACGCAATATGACGAAATGTTGGCTGAGCAAATTGCGCCTGTCATGAAGGCCGGGCAGCGCCTGGAAGCCTCTTTGCAGGAGCAAATGGGCGAGGTTACGCGTTCCGCCATTCATTTCCCCGATACGGGGTTTGTGGTGGCTGAGGCTGGTGAAGTCATTGGCAATCAGCACATCGGGCGGGTGCAGCAATTTGTCAAGGAACGCCTGGATGACCTGGAACGCCAGGTGCGTGATGAGCGCCAGCGTGAACTGGAACATATCCAGGTGGAAATCGACAACCTGCGCACTGAACTGGAAAACCAAACCCAGGAGACGTATGCCCAGCAAGAAGATGCCATGGCTAAAGCGCGCAACGAATTCATTCGTCTGCGCGATGAATTGCTTGACCTGCGCCCTTTGACCTTCTTGAGTGAAAGCCAGTATCGTGAATTGCGCTCCCGATGGGGACAGGTGTTCCGCGCGGACATGGGTGCGGAGGCCTTTTACGACATCCTCAAACGCCTGGACCTGGATAAACTTTCCGAAGAATTGTGGAACGAAATTCGTACCACGCGCAGCAAGCAAAAGCGCAAGCGTGCTACCAAGCGTCTGAAAGTCGTTGAGGCCTTTCGGCGCTCCGCAAACCGCCCTGAATGGATGATTTTGACCGTGCTTCCGGTTATCCCGCCGGATTTGCGCCCAATGGTGCAACTGGACGGTGGACGCTTTGCCACCTCCGACCTGAACGATTTGTACCGCCGCGTTATCAACCGCAACAACCGCCTCAAGCGGTTGCTGGAACTGGGCGCTCCGGATGTCATCGTACGCAATGAAAAGCGTATGCTCCAGGAAGCCGTAGACTCGTTGATTGACAACAGCCAGCGTGGCAAGGCACTCTCCCGCCGGGGGCGCCGCGAGTTGAAATCCCTGAGCGACATGCTCAAAGGGAAGAAAGGCCGCTTCCGCCGCAACCTGCTGGGTAAACGCGTGGACTACTCTGGCCGCTCAGTGATTGTGGTTGGCCCCAAACTCAAAATTCATCAATGTGGCCTGCCCAAGAAGATGGCGCTGGAACTCTACCGTCCTTTCGTGATTTCCCGCCTGGTAAGCAATGGCTATGCCAATAACATCAAGGGAGCAAAGCGTCTCATTGAGCGCAATCGCCCGGAAGTGTGGGAGGTGCTGGAAGAGGTCATCAAAGAGCGCCCCGTGTTGCTCAACCGTGCCCCAACGCTGCACCGCCTGGGTATTCAGGCTTTTGAGCCTATCATCATCGAGGGCAGCGCCATCCAACTGCACCCGCTGGTTACCACGGCCTTCAACGCCGACTTCGATGGCGACCAGATGGCTGTCCATGTGCCGCTTTCCCAAAAGGCTGTCCAAGAGGCCCGTACCCTGATGCTGGCCTCCCGGAACCTGCTCAAGCCAGCGGACGGTGAGCCGATTATCAGCCCGTCCAAGGACATGGTGCTGGGTATCTTCTACCTGACTGCGGAAGATGACCTGAAACACCCCGGTGCAGGCCGTGCCTTCGATTCCTTCGATGACGTTATCATGGCCTACGAACTGGGGCAGGTAGCGGTGCGTACGCGCATCAAGATGTTCACCACCACCTGGTATGCCGAAGACCAGACGCGCCTGGAAGCCCCTGAGGAACGCTGGATTGAAACCACCGTGGGACGCGTGCTCTTCAATAACATTCTGCCTCCCGAAGTGCGTTTCATCAACTGGGAACTGGACAAAGGCGGCGTCAAGGACCTGGTGGCTGAAATCTACGAAGAATGTGGCGAAGAAGTCACCACCCGCGCGGCAGATGACATCAAAGATATCGGTTTCGAATACGCCACCCGTTCAGGCTATTCCATTGCCGTTTCCGATGTCACTGTACCGGAAAAGAAGGAAGACATCGTTGCAGAGGCGCTCAAAGAGGCTGAACGCGTGGAACGAGACTTCAATCGTGGCCTGCTCACCGAGCAAGAGCAAAATGAACGCCTGATTGAAATCTGGCAGCGCACCACCAACCGGGTGGCCGCGGCGGTACGTGAGCACCTCGACCCCACCGGGAACCTGGCAACCATGGCTAATTCCGGCGCAACCAAGGGCGGTTTTGGCCCCATCTCGCAGTTGGCGGGTATGCGTGGCCTGATGGCCGACCCCTCTGGACGCATCATCCCCTTGCCTATCCGCTCGAATTTCCGCGAAGGGTTGACCACGCTGGAGTACTTCATCTCCACGCACGGCGCCCGCAAGGGGTTGGCGGATACCGCTTTGCGTACTGCAGACGCAGGGTATCTCACCCGCCGTCTGGTGGATGTCGCTCAGGACATCATCATCAATGAGCATGATTGTGGTACGGATGATGGTATCTGGATTCGGGCTGCCGATGACGTTGCCGGCCAATCCCTGTCTTCCAGGTTGTTCAGCCGGGTAACAGCAGAGCGGGTCGTGGACCCCAACACCGGTGAGGTCCTGGCTGAACGGGATACCATGATTACCAAGCATCTGGCGCGGCGCATTACCAGGGCCGGGGTGCAGCAGGTCAAGGTGCGCTCGCCATTGACCTGTGAATTGCAGCATGGGGTATGCGCCATGTGCTACGGTATGGACCTGGGACGCGGACAAATGGTGGAACTGGGCGCTACGGTGGGTATTGTGGCGGCACAGTCCATTGGTGAACCTGGCACGCAGTTGACGCTGCGTACTTTCCACAGTGGTGGTGTGGCCGCTGGCGGCGACATCACTACCGGTCTCCCGCGTGTAGAAGAACTTTTCGAAGCCCGCAAGACCCCCAAAGGGGAAGCCGTGGTCACGGAAATCAGCGGCGTGGTGCACATCGAACAATCCGACCGCTACAGCGACCTGCGCGTGGTGCGCATTGAGCACAGCGAAATGGTCAACGACGCCTATGACATCCCCGAAGGCTGGGAAGTACTGGTCGAAGATGCCACCGAGGTGGAGGCCGGGCAACCTCTGCTGCAACTGGAAGAACAAACCATTACGGCACAAAACGGCGGTAAGGTGCGCCTGGAAGACGGCAAAATCATCGTGGCGTATGAATACCGCGAAGAAGTCGAATACGAAATCCCCAGTTCTGCCCGCATGGTGGTCAAATCTGGTGACCACGTAGAGGCCGGCCAACCCCTGACGGAGGGGTCGCTCAACCCGCACCGCATCTTGCGCATTCAGGGACGCGACAAATGCCAGATGTACCTGCTCTCTGAGGTGCAAAAGGTGTACCGCTCCCAGGGGCAGAACATCAACGACAAGCACTTCGAGGTCATCATCCGCAAGATGCTCTCGAAAGTCCAGATTACCCGCCCCGGCGATGCCAAAGATTATCTGCCCGGTGACCTGGTAGACCGGTTGGAAATCCGCCGCGTCAACGAAAAATTGTTGGCCGAGGGAAAGAAACCGGCACAATATGTCGAAATTTTGTTGGGTATCACGAAGGCCTCGCTCAACACGGAATCCTTCCTTTCGGCAGCCTCCTTCCAACACACCATCAAGGTGCTGGCGGGCGCAGCCATCGCTGGTGCAGAAGACCCGCTCTATGGCTTGAAGGAAAACGTCATCATCGGGAAATTGATTCCCGCAGGTACGGCCTTCGAGCCTGGACGTTTCTCCGCCAAACCGGTCTCGGCTTTCGAGACGGCGGAAGCCACCGAAATGCGGGGTACCTCTGCTGCAGCCGGTTTGCCTGAGGTGCCGCCGGATGCTCTGGAGGATGACGATATCCTCGATGACTTCGACGATGAGGATTTGGAAGATTTGACCGACCTCGATGACCTCGATGAGGGCGAAGATGTGCTGGCAGACGAAGAAGGCGAAGCGGATGACGACGAACTGGTGGAAGATGACGTGCTGGTAGAGGATGAAGACGAAGTCAGCCTGGAAGCCATCGATGAGGATGATGACGATTTGCCAGTCTGATGCACAGGAGTAAAAACTTCCTTGCACTGCGGGACGCCGTTTTGGGCGTCCCGCTTTTTCTTGCGGACTCTGCACTTGTCCGATGAACGTAAACCAGCGAGGTGGAAATCTGCGCCATCCGCGTCCTGGTTCTCCAGCAGGGTGGAGAACCAGGCGGAGCCTTGTTTGTGTCATGGCGAGCGCCCGTCAGGGTGCGAAGCCATCTCCTCCATGGATAGCGAACATTGGCTGGCGCTCCACGCGCCCTGGTTGGAAATTCGCTTCGGACGCGGAGTTTATGTCAGGCAGAGCAAAGGCATCTTCCTCGCGATGACACGAAAAGGGGGCGTTTCTACACCTTTTTCCTGCACTCCTCTCGCGGGGGAGCACGAAAAAGGTGTTGGTGCATCGCGGTATGGCCTGGCACAACGGAACATAGATACCGCATATGGGCCAATGCATCCGCAGATGGCGCAGATTACGCAGAGGAAAGAAGAAAAAATCCGTTCAATCTGATACTACGTGGTAAATTTGGAATTGCTGTCCTCCCGCAGGGGCGCTTGACGAATTCCGGGTTTACCGGTAGTATCTGCCTCGAAAAAATGTTCTGTTTATCTCGTTGGAGAGGAAAACTATGAC
>DAOTWV010000261.1:0-1669 GCA_034435695.1 Anaerolineales bacterium
TTTCGCCGACGCGCGGCAGGGGGTGCATGACAATCATGCGGTCTTTGGCGGCTTTCAGGGTATCGGGGGTGATGATGTAGGAACCTTTGACCTGTTCGTATTCTGCCGGGTCTTCAAAGCGCTCTTTCTGGATGCGGGTGACGTAGAGCACGTCGCTTTCGGCCAGGCAGTCTTCCAGGGTGGTGTATTCGGCCTGCGGGATGCCTTTGGCTTCCAGTTCGGCGATGATTTCGCGCGGCATGGCGACGACTTCAGGGGCGACGTAGTTGATTTTGACATTATACAACGAAAGCAGACGCGCCAGGGAGTGCACGGTGCGCCCGTAGCGCAGGTCGCCCAGCATGGTGATGGTCAGTCCATCCACCTGACGCAGTTCTTCGCGGATGGTGAACAGGTCGAGCAGGGCCTGGGTGGGGTGTTCGCCGGCCCCGTCACCGGCGTTGATGACCGGTTTGTGGGCGTATTTTGCCGCCAGGGCAGAGGCGCCCTTCTGGGGGTGCCGCAGCACGACGACGTCGGCGTAACACTCCAGGGTGCGGATGGTATCGGGCAGGCTTTCCCCTTTGGAGACGGATGAGTACTTGACTTCGTTGATGGGGATGACGGAGCCGCCCAGACGTTCCATGGCGGCGGTGAAACTGGAGGAGGTACGCGTGGAGGGTTCGTAGAACAGATTGGCGAGGATTTTGCCTTTCAGCAGGTCGAAGGTGCCGATGCGGCGCACCATTTCGTGCATTTCGTGCGCTACAGCGAAGAGGTAGGTCAAATCTTCGCGGCTGAACTGGTTGACGGAGACGATGGATTTGCCGTACCAGGGGGCGGTGCGCTGGTCGCCAAAGGGGAGGTGGGGGTTGGGGGTGGGGTAGGTTGCCATGGGGGAAGTCCTTTCTAGTCTTTTGGTCGGGTAGTCGGTTAGTCTGTTAGTCGTTTGGTCGTTTGGTCGTTTAGTCAGTTAGTCGTTTGGTCGGGTAGTCCGTGGATTTCCGCGTCCTTCCGTGGCTGGTAGTCGTTTGGTCGGGTACTCCGTGGATTTCCGCGCCCTTCCGTGGCTGGTAGTCGTTTGGGCGGGTAGTCCACCGTCTACGGTCTACTGTCCACGGTCTACCCGTCGTCCGTGGTCTGTCGTCCGTGGTCTAACGGAGATTGCATCCGCTGCCGGGAGACGCCAGGATGCTGCCGTCCTGGAAGGCCAGGCGCCCGCGCAGGTGGACGCGGCGTACTTTGCCGGTGACGCGCCAGCCTTCGAAGGGGGTCCAGCCGCAGCGGGAGTGCATTTCGTCGGCGCGGATTTCCCAGGTGTGGGTTTCGTCCACTTCAATCCAGGTTTCGGGCTGCTCTGGCAGGTGGAAGATGCGGCGGGGGTTGGTGTGCAGGCGGGCGATGAGGTCTTCCAGGGTGAGGCGTCCCTCGCGGACAGCGGTCAACAACAAGGGAAGGATGGTCTCCAAACCGGGGAAGCCGGGGGGCGGGTTCTCTCCGTCTTTTTCGGGCAGGGTGTGGGGGGCATGGTCGGTGGCGAAGCAGTCAATCACGTCCAGGTTCTCCCACAGGGCGGCGACATCGGCGCGGGTCGCCAGGCGGGGGCGGACTTCGCCGCGTCCGGGGTGCCCGTGCGCAATGGCGGGGATGTCTTCAGCGGCCAGGAAAAGGTGGTGGGGGCACACTTCGC
>DAOTWV010000262.1:0-4394 GCA_034435695.1 Anaerolineales bacterium
CGCGCTTTCGTGCTGGCTGCCCGCGGCGAAGCGGACGTGCAGGAAGCGCGCGGCATGTTTCGGGTGCAGGATTCCCTGCGGGTGCGCTGCACCACCCAAAGCCTGGATTCGCTGGAGACGGGAGCCGCCCAAAACGCGGTCACCCTCTCCGGGCAGTTGACCTGTGCGGGGCAGTCCGTCCCCTACACCCTGACCTTTTCCGCCCTCGATGAGCGTCAGGTGGCCTTCGACCTGCGCCTGGCAGACCCGTCCTTCAACCGCATCTTCCTGACCTACGCCAGCGACCGCCAGGAGCACTTCTGGGGCTTTGGCGAGCAGTTCACCTATCTCGACCTGAAAGGCCGCCGCGTGCCCATCTGGGTCAGCGAGCAGGGCGTGGGGCGCGGCGAACAGCCCATCACCCTGGGCGCCGACCTGACCAACGACGGCGCCGGCGGCGCGTGGTACACCACCTACGCCCCCATGCCGCATTACCTGACCAGCCGCATGCGCTCGCTTTTCCTGGATACCAGCGCCTACAGCGTCTTCGACCTGCGCGCCGACGACTTCGTCCAGGTGCAGGTCTGGGATGCCGGCCTGCAGGGGCGCGTTTTCTACGGCGATTCGCCGCTCGACCTGCTCGAAACCTACACCGCCTGGGCCGGACGCATGTCCCCGCTGCCGGACTGGCTGCTGCACGGCGTAGTGGTGGGCATGCAGGGCGGCACCGACCGCGTCCGCGAAGTGTACGCCCAACTGAAAGAGCGCCACGTGCCGGTGGCCGCCTTCTGGCTGCAGGACTGGGTTGGGCAGCGCACCACCTCGTTTGGCAAGCAACTGTGGTGGAACTGGGAACTGGACGAAGACCGCTACCCTGGCTGGGATGCCCTGCAGTCCGACCTGGAAGCCGACGGCGTGCGCCTGATGGTGTACGTCAGCCCCTTCCTGGCAGATGTCTCCGAAAAGTCGAATGTCCGCCGCAACCTGTTTGCCGAAGCGCGTGACCTGGGCTATCTGGTCAAAGACGCCAGCGGCGCGCCGTACATGCTGCAAAACACCAGTTTTTCCGCTGCCCTGGTAGACCTGAGCAACCCGCAGGCCTACGCCTGGTACAGGGACGTGCTGCGAGAGCAACTCGGCCGCGCACACGCCGCCGGCTGGATGGCCGACTTCGGTGAAGCCTTGCCCTGGGATGCGGTACTCAGCGGCGGCACGCCCGCCCCCTTGCTGCACAACCGCTACCCGGAACTCTGGGCGCAACTCAACCGCGAACTGGCCGACGAAAACGGCCAGGAACAGGTCTTCTTCATGCGCTCGGCCTACACCCGCAGCCCGGCCTACGCCACCCTCTTCTGGGCTGGCGACCAACTGGTCTCGTGGGATGCCAACGACGGCATGCAAAGCGCCCTCACCGGCCTGCTCAGCGGCGGCCTTTCGGGGATGACGCTCAACCACGCCGACGTCGGCGGCTACACCACCGTCACCAACCCGATTGCCACCTATCACCGGGACGAAGAATTGTTGCTGCGCTGGATGGAATGGAGCGCGTTTTCGCCGCTCTTCCGCACCCACGAAGGCAACCAGCCGGAAAACAACGTGCAGTTCTACAGCAATGCCCGCACGCTGGACGCTTTCGCCCGCAACGCCAAAATCTACGCCGCCCTGGCAGATTACCGCCATTTCCTCATGCAGCAGGCCGCCGACCACGGCTGGCCGTTGATGCGTCCGCTCTTTTTGCACTACCCCGATGACCCGCAGACCTGGAACCTGACCAGCGAATACCTGTTCGGCTCCGAATTGCTGGTCGCGCCGGTCTTCGAGCCGGGCGCGCAAAGCGTGCGCGTCTACCTGCCTGCCGGTCAGTGGGTACACCTGTGGAGCGGCCAGACCTACCCCGGCGGACAGACGGTAGAAGTCCCCGCACCCATCGGGCAGCCGGGCGTGTTCTATCCGCAGGGTTCGGCCGTCGGCCAGAGACTGCGCGCCGACCTGCAGGCCGCCGGTTTGCTGCCATGAGCGGGGTACTGCGCCGCGCCCTGCGTCTCTCGGAGTCGCCCCTGGTGACCGCGGCGGGGGCGGGCGGCAAGAGCACCCTGCTCTTCGCCCTGGCGCGTGAATACCTCGCCGCACTGCTCACCACGACCACCCACCTGGGCGCATGGCAACTTCCCTGGGCAACGCGGGTTTTGTACGTGAAGACCCCGCAGGACATCGCCCCCCTGGAGGATGCCCCGCTTCCCGGTGTGACCCTGCTCCTGGCGGATGCCCCTGGAGAAGACGGACGCGCCCGCGGGGTGTCTGCCGAGACCCTGCAGGCGATTCTCTCTCTGAGCGTGCGCCGCGCCCTGCCCCTGCTCGTCGAAGCCGATGGCGCCCGCCAGCGTCCCCTCAAAGCCCCCGCCCCCCACGAACCGAATCTTCCGCTTACGCTCCCCTCTCCCTATGGGAGAGGGGCCGGGGGTGAGGGTGAACTTCCGCTTACGCTCCCCTCCCCCTATGGGAGAGCACCCCGGTGGGTGTGCTTCGCGAGGGCCGGGGGTGAGGGCGAACTTCCGCCTACTCTCCCCTCCCCCCGGTGGGGAGAGGGCGCGGGGGGTGAGGGCGAACTTCCGCTTACGCTCCCCTCCCCCTTTGGGGGAGGGGCCGGGAGAGGGGCCGGGGGTGAGGGTGATTTTCCCCCTACCCAACCCTCCCCCCACAGGGGGGAGGGCCACACCCACCTCACCCTGGCCGGTCTCTCCGCCCTCGGCCAGCCGCTGGATGCTGCCCACGTTCACCGCCCGGAGATTTTCGCCCGTCTGAGCGGGCTATCGCCCGGCGCGCCGGTGACCGTCGAAGCACTGGCATCCGTGCTGACGCATCCCGAAGGCGGTCTGAAAGACGTCCCGGCGGGAGCGCGCCGCGTCGCCGTGCTTACCCAGGCGGTCACGGCAGAGCAGCAGGCCGCCGGGCAGCGCCTGGCGGAACGTCTGCTGGGTGCGTACCACGCCGTCCTCTTGCTGGAGACGCATCCCGTACCGGATGGCGTTTTGCAAACGCCGCGCTTGCTGGCTGCCTGGGAGCCGGTCGGCGCGGTCATCCTGGCCGCTGGCGCGGGAGAGCGTATGGGAAGCCCTAAGGCGCTGCTCCCCTGGCGGGGGCGGCCTTTCGTGCGGCATGTCGCCCAGGCGGCGCTGCAAGCCGGGCTGTCGCCTGTGGTCGTCGTTTCGGGGGCTGTCCCCCTGGAAGAAGCGCTGCAGGGGTTGGATGTGCACCTCGTCCCGAACCCGCGCTGGCGGGAGGGGCAGGGCACCTCCGTTGCGGCGGGGACGGCGGTGCTTCCGCCGGAGATGGGCGCGGCTATCTTCTTGCACGTAGACCAGCCGCACGTTCCGGTCACCCTGTTGCGCGCCCTGCGGCAGGAGCACGCCCGCACGCAGGCCGAAATCATCGCCCCCTTCGTGGACGGTCAACGCGCCACGCCGGTGCTCTTCGACCGGGAGACTTTCCCGGAACTGTGCCAGTTGCGCGGCGCACAGGGCGGGCGGGCGATTTTCTCCCGTCACCGCCTGCACTACCTGCCCTGGCATGACCGTTCCATTCTGCTGGATGTGGATACGCCGGAGGATTACCAGCGGTTGGTGATGGAGGGTTGACCACGGACGACGGACGACAGACGACGGACGACTGAGGGTACATCGTACCCTGTACCAGGTACGTTGTACCCCGACAAAACTTGCCACTTGTACCCTGATTCCTCTCCCTGATGCCGATGGGAGGCCTTCCCTATGCAAATTGCATCTCTCATCCTCGCTGCCGGACTTGCCACCCGCATGCAGGCTTCCAAGTTGAGCCTGCCGTGGGGGGATACCACCGTCATCGGACAGGTGGTGCGGGTGCTGCGCGCCGGGGGCGTGGACGAAATCGTCGTGGTGACGGGCGGCTGGCGGGATGAGGTGGAGGCCGCGCTTCGCGGTCTGCCAGTGCGGACGGTGTTCAACCCGCAGTATGCCGATGGGGAGATGCTGCACTCCCTGCAGGCGGGGCTGCGGGCGCTTTCCCCTGGGGTGCAGGCCTGCCTCGTGGCGCTCGGCGACCAGCCGCAAATTCGGGTAGCGACTGTGCAGAGGGTGTTGGCGGCCTTCGGGGAGACGGCATCCCCTCTGGTGGTGCCCAGTTTTCACATGCGGCGCGGGCATCCCTGGCTGGTAGCGCGTTCCCTGTGGGGGGAGTTGCTGGCTTTACAGCCGCCGCATACCCTGCGGGATTTCCTCAACGCCCATGGGAGCGAAATCCATTACGTGGACGCCCCCGACGAGAGCATCCTGCTCGACCTGGATACCCCGGATGCGTATCAACGCTATCGCCCATCTTGACGAAGTTGTCATGCAATGCCTCTTGCTATTCCTGGGGAGTTGTGCTATTTTCTAAGTGGT
>DAOTWV010000263.1:0-2462 GCA_034435695.1 Anaerolineales bacterium
TCCCATGCCCCTCATCCTCATCATCGAAGACGAACCCGAACTTGTCAAAGTCCTGCGTGCCTACCTGGAAAAATCTGGCTTCCAGGTAGAAAGCGCCTACCGCGGCGATACCGGCCTCTCGCTGTGGCAGCACAAACGCCCCGACGCCGTGATTCTCGACCTCAACCTGCCCGGTATGGACGGCCTGGACGTGGCGCGTGAAATCCGCCGCCAGGGGAATACCCCCATCCTGATGCTCACCGCCCGCGTCGAGGAGAGCGACCAACTCATCGGCCTGGAACTGGGGGCGGATGATTACGTCACCAAACCCTTCTCGCCGCGCATCGTGGTGGCGCGCGTACGCGCATTGCTGCGCCGCGCCAGCGGCGAAAGCGCCCCACCCAAAATCCTGCGCGCCGCCGACCTGGAAATCGACCTGGACGGGCACACCGTCACCCGCAATGGGCAGGAAATTTCCCTCACCCCCACCGAATTCGACCTCCTCGTCACCCTGGCCGAACAACCGGGACGCGCCTTCAGCCGCCTGCAATTGCTGGAGCGCATCCAGGGTGCGGCCTACGCAGGCTATGAGCGCACCATTGACGTGCACATCAAAAACCTGCGCGCCAAACTCGAACCCGACCCCAGGCACCCGCGCTACATCGAAACCGTCTTCGGCATCGGCTACCGCTTCGCCAAATAACCAGCAATTCCAAATATGGGCCAATTCGTCCGCAGATGGCGCAGATTACGCCGATAGAACAGAAAAAATCCGCACAATCTGCGGATACCATGCGGGCAAATTTGAAATTGCTGCCAAATAACGCTTCCTTACACCTGACACCTGCCACCTGACACCTGACACCTGATACCTGCCACCTGCCACCCCATGCGCCTCAAACTCACCCTCTCTCTCCTCCTGGTCGCCATCATTGCCATCGCCAGCGTCGTGCTGCTCGCCGGGCAGCGCGCCACCACCGAAGTACGCGCCTACATGCTGCGCGGCGGCATCTTCGGCCTCGACCCCATGGTAGCAGACCTGGAAGCCTACTACGCCTATCACCATACCTGGGAGGGTGTCGAGACCCTGCTCTCCCGCCCCCGCGGACATAACGCCGGCGGCATGGGACACGGCCCCGGCGGGATGAATCCCCCCCTGCAATTGCTGGATGCCGAAGGCTACCTGCTTGTGGACACCAGCGACCCCGACGCCCCTCTCATCCAGATTAGTGCCAGCGAACTACAGGCCACCATTCCCCTGCGCGTGGACGGGCGCGTCGTCGGATATCTGCGTCCCGTCGTCTCTCTGCGCATCATCCCCGGCGATGAGACCCAACTGCTCACCCGCCTGTACAACGCCGCCTGGACCGCCATCCCGATTGCCGCCCTGCTGGCGCTGCTGCTCGCCCTGCTGCTCGCCAGCCGCCTGCTGCGCCCTATCCACGCCCTCACCCAGGCCGCCCACCGCATGGCCGAAGGCGACCTGGGGCAGCGCGTCCCCATCCACGGCAACGACGAACTCGCCCTGCTGGGACGCGCCTTCAACCACATGGCCGAATCCCTGCAACAGGCCGAAACGCGCCGCAAAGCCCTGACTGCCGACATTGCCCACGAACTGCGCACCCCCCTGGCCGTCCAGCGTGCCCACCTCGAAGCCCTGCAAGATGGCATCTACCCCCTGACCCCCGAAAACCTGTTGCCCATCGCCGAGAGCAACGCCCTGCTCACCCGTCTGGTGGAAGACCTGCGTACCCTGGCGCTGGCGGATGCCGGCCAACTGCACCTGGAACGCGTCCCCACAGACCTGTGCGCCCTGCTGCAACGCCTGGTGGAACGCTTCGCCCCCGCGGCGGAGGCGCGCGCCATCCAGATAACCCTGAGCGACGAGAACCCCTGTCCCCCCATCTCCGCCGACCCGGCGCGCATCGAGCAAATTCTAGGCAATCTGCTCACCAACGCCTTGCGCCACACGCCCCACGGGGGACACATCCACCTGAGTATCGAACCCGCCCCCCAGCAGATTGCCATCCGCATCGCCGATAGCGGTCCCGGAATCCCCCTTGCAGACCTACCGCACATCTTCGAGCGCTTCTACCGCGCCGACAAATCGCGCGCCCGCTCCGAAGGCGGCACCGGCCTGGGGTTGACCATTGCCCGTCAACTGGCACGCGCCCACGGCGGCGACCTGCACGCCGAAAACGCTCCTGCAGGCGGCGCAATCTTCACCCTGACCCTGCCGCGCGCGGTGGAGGAGGGACGACAGACAACGGACGACAGACCACAGACGACGGGCGACAGACGACAGACGACAGACCACAGACGGTAGACCGCCTCCCCGACTAACAGACCAACAGACTAACAGACCAAAAGACCAAAAGACCAGACGACTAACAGACCAAACGACCAACAGACCAACAGACCACGCGCCCCCATGAAAAACAACGTCACCCGCCTGCTCGACCAGAGAAAAATCCCCTACACCG
>DAOTWV010000264.1:0-2157 GCA_034435695.1 Anaerolineales bacterium
CCACACTTCCCGGAAGGAGAGCGGTTCCTCACGCCCGGCAGCGAGAAGCGTCCCTTTGGTGATGCCGCTTATCCCAATGGCACTGGAGGCAATACTCAAGAGCACCAGCACCAGGACAAAAATGACTGCTGCAATAATCAGCAATGTGATTTGCCAGGGCTGCAATTGATTGAAGAAGTGTTGTACCTGCGGGGGGGCGCTGCTGGAATCCGTTCTGAGGTTGAAGTTTCCCCGGCCTCCGCCGCCGCTGCCACACCCGGCCAGAAATCCAAACAGCCACAGAATTTTGTGTTTCCATATCGTATGCCATGCTTTGGAGAGAATTTCACCGTAATCCATAAACCACACTCCCTGAAGGAAACTTGAAAGAAGGCGACGTTGTCATGTACGCTATTCCCATTCGATGGTTGCAGGGGGTTTGCTGGTGATGTCGTACACCACGCGATTGACTCCCGGTACCTCGTTGACGATGCGGTTGGCAACCCGCGAGAGCAGGTCGTAGGGCAGGCGCGCCCAGTCGGCGGTCATGAAATCGTCGGTGGTGACGGCGCGCAGGGCGATGACTTCCTCGTAGGTGCGGTTATCCCCCATCACACCCACGGATTGGACGGGCAGCAGCACGGCAAAGGCCTGGGAGGTGCCGTGCAATGTGCCCTCTGCATCTGCCCAGGAACGCAGCAACCCGGCGGCGCGCAATTCCTGGATAAAGATGTCATCGGCCGCGCGCAAGGTGTCCAGGCGTGTGGGGGTGATTTCGCCCAGGCAGCGTACCGCCAGCCCAGGGCCGGGGAAAGGTTGCCGCCAGACCATTTCTGCGGGAAGCCCCAACGCCTCCCCCACGGCGCGCACTTCGTCCTTGAAGAGAAAGCGCAGCGGCTCTACCAGGTCGAAGTGCATGTCTTCGGGCAGGCCGCCCACGTTGTGATGGGATTTGATGCGTGCCGCCTGGGCGCGGTCTGGTGCGCTGGATTCGACGACATCCGGGTAGATGGTGCCCTGCACCAGGAAGCGCGGCATCCCCAACTTGCGCGCCTGGGCTTCGAAGATGCGGATGAATTTTTCTCCGATGATTTTTCGCTTTGCCTCCGGTGCAGTGACGCCCTGTAGTGCGCGGGCAAATTCGTCCACGGCGTCCACCACGATGAGTTCCACACCCAGGTTCTCATGCAGCGCTTTCTGGACGTTTTGTCGCTCATCCTTGCGCAGCAGGCCGGTATCCACGAACACGGCCACCAGTTGATGTCCCACAGCGCGGTTGACGAGTGCGGTGGCGACGGTTGAATCCACGCCGCCGCTCACGGCAGAGAGCACGGCCTCGCCGCCTACCTGTTCGCGGATGCGTGCGATACTGCGCTCGATGATAGATTCCGGCGTCCAGGTGGGAGGAATGCCACAGATATCGAGTACGAAACGGCGCAATATCTCGCGCCCGCGCGGGGTGTGCCGTACCTCAGGGTGGAACTGCACCCCAAAGTAGCCGCGCTTCAGGTCGCCGATGGCCGCCACGGGGGAGTGGTCGCTTTCGGCCAGCGGAAGAAAACCGGGGGGCGGGCTTTCGATGCGGTCGCCATGCGACATCCAGACGCGCTGTTCGCCCTCCGGCAGCAGGGGATTGGGGCGTGTAGTGCGTAAGGTTGCCGGGCCATACTCGCGCGCTGCGGCCGGCGCGACTTTTCCACCCAGGGCGTGGGTGAGCGCCTGCATGCCGTAACAGATGCCCAGCACCGGAAGCCCGGAGTGCAGCACATATTCCGGCACCTGTGGCGCGTTGGGCGCATACACCGAGGCCGGGCCGCCGGAGAGAATGAACCCGCCGGGATGCAAGGCCAGCACCTCGTCGGCAGGGGCGTTCCAGGGGAAGAGTTCGCAATAGACCTGTAATTCCCGTACGCGGCGGGCAATCAGTTGGGAATACTGTGAGCCAAAATCGAGAATGGCAATGCTTGTGTGAGACATGGGCAAATCGGGGTGAGAGAAAAGGATTGTGGGGGGTGCGTGGTTACCGAGGCGGTTTATTCCTGGAAGGTAACTGCTCAGCCTACCCGCCGGGGAATCAATTCCTCGGCTGAGGACACCAAAGTCGGGTAAACCCGACTGCATGGCGCCAGCCGGATTGATCCGGCTTTGGCCGATCAGCCCGACGATTTATCGTTGGGC
>DAOTWV010000265.1:0-8782 GCA_034435695.1 Anaerolineales bacterium
GTTGCGCTCAATAATGGCAGTGTATTCGGGGGTATCCATCCAAAAACATTTCCCATCCTACAAAAGCCTACGAAAGGAGCATATAATGCACAAGCATCTATGGTTGTTAGGTGCCATCGTGTCCTTAGGACTGGTCTTTGGCACACAGCGCGTACTGGCCTATCAAGACGCGGAATCGCACCCCCGCCTCGAAACCGCTGCCCAGCAACAATCCGAAAATATCACCCTGGTCGGTCAAATCGGGGGACCAGTGACCGACATCGTCGTGCAAGATGATTACCCTCACGTCTTTGCTTATCTGGCTGTAGGCCCCCGCCTGGTTGCGATGGATGTCACTAATGCCAGCAGCCCGGTGGTCATTGGGCAGAGCGAGGCGCTTCCCAATAAAATCACAGCGGTCGCCCTGCGAGAACAAAACAACACGCTGTACGTCACCGCCGGGCACACATTGTATGTCTACGCCATCAACGTCAGTGCCAATCCTCTCCGCATCACGCTTACTTTGCAAGGGACATATGAAGGCCCTGATGGGTATACCGCTACCGATGTGGCTTTGAACGGCTCGTATGCCTATGTCACCTTTGCCACAGGCGGCTTCCTGCTGGTGGAACCCGGTTGGCTGGTTGTGATTGACATCTCCACACCTGCAACTCCCACCTGGGTGGCAGAGGATAACGATATCTATACCCCTCAGGTCGTGGCCGCGGCGGGCAATTATGTGTATGTGGGAGGCTATGGATTGACCATTTACGATGTCTCTACCCCCGCATCTCCGCTGCAACGCGGCTCCGTGGGCGGCAGCAACGATTTGAATGCCTTCATGGACCTGGCAGTTGTCGGGAACTATGCTTATGTTGCGCATTGGGCGGGTGCCCCCTTCCGCGTTATCGACGTCAGCAATCCCGACAACCCGCAACAAGTCGGCTCATACAATGGGGGTAGCATTGCTGCCAGTGGGGGAATGGCGATTGCCTATCCGTTTGCGTATATCTCCACCGCTACAAACGGAATGCGCATTCTGAATATCAGCAGCCCCGGCAACCCCGTTGAAATCGGCTTCTACGATTCCTCTTCCGACCCCCACGGCCCCCACCTCACGCCCACTGACGTGGCCGTCAACGGGAATACGGCCTATGTGATTGTCCAGAACCAGACCCTACATACCGTCGATATCACGGACAACACGTCTCCCAGCGGAATCGCCGAGTACGCCTTTCCTTTGATTTACCCGAAAAACGTGAGCATATCAGGGGGATACGCCTATGTTGCCGACTACCAATCCGGGTTGTACATTCTGAATATCGCTAACCCGGCCCACCCCTGGGTGACGGGGGAGTGGCAGTCCGATATGGACGCATTCTTTGTTGATGTCGCCGTAACCGGTCATTATGCTTACCTGCTGGACGATTTCGGTATCTCGGTGCTGGATGTATCCAATCCGGATTTCCCATCCAAAGTCGGAGGCTACCGCGACCCGTCAGGAGGATTCACCTACATTACCGTATCCGGCAACTACGCTTATGTGATGGCGGAAGGGCGCGGGATGCTGGTCTTTGATATTTCTACCCCGGCCAGCCCCGTACTGGTAACCAGCACTCCCTTCAAATTCAATGGACGGCCTTACGGTCTTTCCCGAGCCATTGTGAATGGTGCGACCCTTTATGCCACCAGCAATTTCAACCTGTGCGTGGTAAACGTCGGCAATCCGGCCAGTCCGACATTGCTCAACGACCACGACATTCCGGGCTTCGCGCGGGATGTGGCGCGTGCCAGCCAGGATGCTGTGGATTACATCTACCTTGCCGAGGAAGGCGACTCTAGCGGAACGAGCGGCGGGATGCGGGTCTTGCAAGAATTCAACCTGCCCGAAGTCGGATATTTTCCTATGCCCAATGTATGGCCTAACGAGAACGTGCGTACCATCCGCACGGCGGTGGAGAGCAATAGCCACGAAGCCTATATGCTGGAGGAGGACACAGGGGACGATTCATACACCTTGCGACTGGCAAATCTTTACACCCTGCCCAATATCTCCCAGGCCGGTTTCTATCACTTGCCCGGTACCGCCCAAGACCTGGCAGTGTACGATGGATACGCATACGTCCCCGCTTTCGGGTATGGACTGAGTATTTTTGTGCATCTCCCCCGCGTTGTCTGGTCCATTGCGCCTTCAGGCGGCACGTTGACATCTCCCTACGATGGCACCGCCTACGCGTTTGCATCCGGCACCTTTCAAAACACCACCTGGATAACGCATACGCATCTGTTGAACACAGACCTGCCATCCTTTGGTAATTTGGAAGGTATCGGGCATGCCTACCAGGTTGTGACAAAGGATACTGTCACCGGCCAGCCGGTGGAGCCGGGGCAAGCCTATGACGTGACCATCCAATACTCGGAAGAGGACAGAGGCGCGGTTATCGAAAGCACGCTGGCATTGTACTATTGGAACGGCAGTCAATGGGTCAGGGAACCTACCAGCAGCGTGGACACCACTGCGAACACCATCACGGCCTCTCCCACTCACTTTTCGACCTGGGCGATTCTGGGCGAAACCAGACGAATTTACTTGCCTCTGACGGTCAGATAGTCTGCATCGTGGAGGACGACCATCCGTGTGCGAAATCAGGGTGATATGCGCCGCGCATGGCAATACAAAGCCGCGGGGACGCGGAGAAACATAAAAGGAAAACCGTTCTTCTGCAGAAATAAATCTTCCTGTGAGAGCAGCAAAAACGCTTCCTTTGCGCCATTGTGCCTCCGCCTCCCCGCGTTTTGTTACTATCATCCGAAAGTATCTCTTGATTTCCAGGCCGATTTGAACCATTTCATCTTTTTCAGGAGAAATTCCCCATGAAACGCCTCCTCACTCTCGCCTTGCTGCTGCTGCCGCTTGTGATAGGTGGACTGGCCTTGGGCAAGATAACCGCTAACGCCGAAAGCAGCACTCCGGCCTCCCCGCAAGAAACCTCCCTCCTGACCCCCGCCGGACACTTCGGCGGGCTGGTTGACGCAACCGCGGCCGCCAACGGCTATGCGTACATCGGCAGCGGAGTGCAAATCCTGGTCTATGATGTCAGCACTCCCGATGCGCCTGTACAGGTGGGAGCCTCACCAATTCTGGCGGGGACGGTGCGCGATATCGAAATCTCCGGGACACGCCTGTACGCGGCGCTCGGCAATGCCGGAGTCCAGATTCTGGACATCAGCGACCCGCAGCATATCACCATTCTGGGCGGTTACACCACTGACGGACAGGTGAGCGCCGTGCGAGTCGTCGGGAACTACGCCTACACGGCTTCCATTTTCGACTATTTCCGCGTTTTCGATGTCAGTTCTCCCGCGCATCCGACCCAATGCGGTCAGTTCGATGCCGTCTACATCGGGGAAGGTGTGGATGTCGTTGGCACTTACGCTTACGTAGCCGCCGGGGGGGATGGCCTCCGGATACTGGATGTGAGTGACTGCCACAATATCGCCTCTCTCGGAACATACCCCTCCACCTATGCGCGGGATGTGGCCGTCAGCGGAGACTACGCCTATCTCGCCGATGGCTACGGCTCCCCGAACTTCGTGGTCGTGAATGTCTCCAATCCCGATGCTCCCGCAAAAATTGGGTCGCTGGCTGCCCCCGGCGAAGGCTACGCCGTTGCCCTGGAGGGCAGCATGGCCTATCTGGCCACGTGGGACAACGGCGTGCATTTCATTGACATCAGCAATCCCGCTGCTCCTGCGGAACTTGGCTTCTACAACACGCCGGGGCGGGCGGAATTCGTTTCGGTACTCGACGGCTACTTGTACGTGGCTGATACGTGGGGCGGCACACGTTTCATCGATGCCAATACTCCATCCAATCCTGCGCTTGTGTACGCCTATGCCTCCCCCGGCGAAATGTACGACCTGGCCGTGGCAGGCACAAGCGTTTTCGGGTTGGATAACAGTCTGGGGTTCTACACCATAGACGCTACCCACCCCCAATCGCCCACGCTGGAGGCCCACGAAGGCAGTATTCTTGGCGATATGACAATGCAGTACAGCATGGCGACTTCGGGGGCTCTTACCCTCATCACTCACAACGGGAATCTCGAAGTGATTGACACCTCCGACCCGGCCCAGCCTGCCTTCCTGTCCACCTACACCACACCGGGAACGGCTCATAAGGCCACCCTGCGCGGCACGCTGGCCTATGTTGCCGACGGAGAGAACGGCCTGCTGATACTGGATGTATCCAACCCCTATACCATCCAAACGGTTGGGCATTTCGATACCCTGGGCGAGACATTCGATGTCGCTACGGATGGGCATTACGCTTATCTGGCCGATGGAGACCAGGGGCTACGCGTCGTGGATGTCAGCACGCCCGACACGCCGCACGAAGTTGGAAACTTCCAGCCGGGCGGGTACGCCCGCGGGATTGCCCTGGCCGGTCACAAGGTCATGCTCTCCCTGACGTACGGCGGATTGTACGTGGTCAACGTTTCCAATCCCGCCACGCCGACCAGCACGGGATTCTACAGCGGCAGGATTGCCGAGGACGTGGCCGCGACCGAACAAGTCGGATTCGTGCTCACAAGCCGGTTGCAAATGCTGGATTTGACCCAGCCCTTGACGCCCACTGTGTTGGCCGAGTATCCATTGACCAATGGCGGCGCAGGGACGAACGATGCATTGGCAATTCAGGACGGTTGGCTGTACGTTGCCGCCGGTATGGATGGAATGCTCACCTTTCCCCTGCCGGGGGCTATCCGGATAACCGAAGTGCGCCCCGGCCAAACGCGCGTCGGGTGGTCACAGCAGATTGATATTTATGGAGAAAACTTCCCGGATGACGCCTCCGTCAAGGTAGGAACCTACGACCTGGCCTCCGTCACTGTGCTCGACGCGACCCACTTGCAAGTGGTCGTTCCTGACAACATTCCCGCCGGACAGTACGATGTGACCGTGAGCGGAGCAGGTTTGCTGGACGGCAGCGCTGCGGCAGCCTTCGAAGTCTTGCCCGCCGAGACGGATACCTTGTTTGCCTACCCCGACGAGTTGTGGGCTGGCCCCAAGGTTCCCCGCCAATATGAAAACACCCAAATCGGGCTGGTCGTCCGCCGCGTAGGCGGCACATCTCCCATAGACAATCTGAGTGTGGACTTCTACCTCGGCGACCCGCAGGCCGGCGGAAGCGCCATAGGCAGCGGAACCGTCGTCTCCCTGCCGCCCAGCACTTACACATCCACCACAGGTGTAGATTGGCAGCCAACCGTTACCGGCTTGCAAGATTTGTTCGCGGTCGTCAAAGTTGGGGGGACGGAGCAATTCGTCATCTCCCGCACCGTCAATGTGCTGGCCGCTGCCCAGGACGTCATGCCCCCCACCATCACCGCGTTCACCGTCGATGGGCAAGGGAATTCCGACGTTTCTACTCAAGACGTAAACATCCAGATTTCCGCGCAGGACGACGACGGCGGTGTTGGGGTGGCCGCCATCTACCTGATGGAATTCGATTGGAACCCTCCCCTCGGCCAGTGGATTCTGGCACAGTCCTCCGGATGGATGGAGTATCAGGAGCCTCTGACTTTCACCTGGTCGCTGCACTGGTTCCCGGGGACGAAAAATCTCATCGCATGGGCGGCGGACTACGAAGGTAACATCACGCCCATCGGCACGGTGCGCTGGATAAATTTCATCCCCCCGGCTATCAGCATCAATCAAGGGCAAGTGCAGATGTTTGCGTACAATCTTTCCGCAGGCCAATCTTTTGGCGCAATTTCCACCCCTGCCTTTGGTGACCCCGACCTGTACTTTGGCGATACCAACACCTGGATTGCTCACAGCACAAACCCCGGTACCCAGATAGATACCATCAGCCTCACCGCCACACACGATGACCTGTACACGCTTGCTGTGTATGGCTGGGAGACATCCCGCTACGGGTTGAGTATCTCCCCCTCCCTGCGCGGTCCAACGGGGGAAGACGTGGAAAAACCTGCCGGTTCGCAAATCACCCCGCCCAACGTCCCGGCAGATACAGCCCCGGTAACCCAGGGGCTGCCAGCCTACGTGCCCAGTTACCCGGTCTATCTCCCGCTGGTGATTCATTAACCTTTGGTGCTAGTTGGCAAGAGACTGAAATTCACTTAATCTGGTCAAAACTCAACCGGGTATGGAAAGGAGAATCTCATGTTGTCCACTGTTGACATTTTCAGGGCCCCGCCCGCCCGGTGAGTTTCGCGGTCAGGCGTTACAAACACTTTCGACCTATATCAAACAGGAGGCAGACATGAAGTCTTTAATTCGTTGCATCACCACACTCGTTTTGCTGGCCTTGATAGCGGGACCTGCCCACGCAGATGTGTCGCGCACTGCAAATACTGCTGGCTGGACAACCTACACCACCGCCGATGGGCTGGCGGGCGATACAGTCCAAGCCATTGCCGTGATGGCGGGCGCAGCAATGGCGCCACCGGAGGCTGGGCGACGGTCCCCGGCGGGGAGAACAACATCGCCAGCGGCGATTACAGTTTCGCCGCCGGCCGGCGGGCGCTGGCAGGCCATCAGGGTTGTTTCGTGTGGGGCGATTCCACCAACAGTGTCGTTCCCTGCTCCGTTGACAACCGTACCATCTTTCGCTCCAGCGGCGGGTTCTTCATCTACACCAACGGCAGCCTGACCACCGGAGCGTACCCGCCGGCCGGTTCTGGCTCCTGGGCCAATCTTAGTGACCGCAATGTCAAGGCCAACTTCGCCCCCGTGAATCCCCAGGCGGTGCTGGAAGGGGTAGCGAATCTGCCCCTGAGCACCTGGATGTACAAATCCGAGGCGGGCGGCGTGCGCCACCTGGGGCCGATGGCGCAGGATTTCTACGCCGCCTTTGGTCTGGGCGCGGACAACAAACACATCACCACGGTGGACGCCAACGGCGTGGCATTGGCCGCCATTCAGGGGCTGTACCGGCAGAACCAGACGCTGAAAGCCGAAAATGCCGAACTTCGGCAGCGAATGGATGCCCTGGAGGCCCGCCTCTCGGCGCTGGAGCGCGGCAGCCGGGGGTTCTCGTGGCCCAACGCGGGGCTGCTGGCCCTGGCAGGCGTGGCCTTGTGGGTAAACTGGCGCGGAAAGGGGGAGCGGCGATGAGAGGCTATAGCGTACGCTTCCTGAGCCTGGCGCTGCTGGTCAGTGCGCTTCTTGTCGCGACCGTGCTGGCGGCGGGGGGCTACGACCTGTCGTGGCACACGGTGGACGGCGGGGGTGGAACCTCCAGTGGCGGGGCGTACACCCTCGCCGGCACCATCGGTCAGCCCGATGCCGGCACACTGAACAGCGGTACGTACATCCTGACCGGCGGTTTTGGGGGTGGAACAGGCGGTGTGAGTACAGGCGAGTACAAAATCTATCTTCCGGCCATTATGCGGAATTACTGAGGCGCCTTGCGGCACTGTCCACTGCAACTCACCTGGGTTGCAGCAATCCAGATGCCCCCCATTGCACGGGTGCTTA
This sequence comes from Anaerolineales bacterium, assembly GCA_034435695.1. Taxonomy (GTDB): domain Bacteria; phylum Chloroflexota; class Anaerolineae; order Anaerolineales; family DRKV01; genus DRKV01. The sequence goes on from DAOTWV010000265.1 coordinate 7,486, forward strand.
GTGGTCGGTGTCAGTCTGCACGAACCCGTTCGAGGCGAGAAAGTTCCCCCATGCCGAATACCGCGCAAAGTATCGCGGCTACTACCAAATTAACAACACCCCTGGCCGCAACCGAACCACTGCTAATGAGCACCCCGAAAGTATTATCCATCACGTGATAAAGCGCGACAAATAACACGCTTCCCTGTGTGCTGTTGTAGAGCCACGTATAGACGAAGGATACTGCTACTGTACTGATAAACCACAAAACAAACGGATATTCACTCATCGGATTGTCTGCCCAGAAGAAAAGCGGCAGATGCCACAGTGCCCACAATGCACCTACTATCAATGTGGCAGTGAAAGCCGGGTAACGTGCTTGCAAGCGCGGCAAGGCAAAACCGCGCCAGCCAACTTCTTCCCACGGATTGGAGAGCAGTGCCATCACCAAAGCGGGAAGGAACAGTCCTGCCGTTTTCTCGCCCGCCATCTCCGAAGAGGGAGATAATCCGAACGTTTGGGCTGTCAAGTTATCTGCCAAATGCAAGGTGAGGGGTAAGACGATTGCCACCACAAACCATAGCACGCCAGCCTTCCAGTGCCACAGAGAACGAAACCAAACGCCTGTTTTTGTTTTATCGGACAGAACCCGCTGAATCGTGACGGCAGCCAGGGTTGGCCCTATTGCAGGCAGGAGCAATAAGATTTGAAAAGCAGGATGCTGAAACCAGGATATCCCCCGTGAAGCGGCAACCATTGGCAGCCACCCCAGCCACGAGATGGCGAAGGCCAGTACATAGAACCAAAACATGGGGTGTTTCTTCATCATCTGGGTATTCCTTCGGCAAAGTGTGTGCTAACAATTGGTTTCACCGGCAACGGCGGCGTCGCTACCTGCTGCAGGCGGGGTTAGCCAGCCTTTCATGCCACAGGAGCCATATTCTTCCATCTCATCAAAACCACGACCAGGGCAAGCCCGGCCACAACGCTGACTATCACCACCGGTAATGACCATCCAAGCATGGGACGAAAGTACGGATTTCCCAAACCAACCTGTGTTTGCGTAATCTGGTTTGCATACATAAGGAACGGCCCCTGAGCGACAAAACCAAGGCACACCGCTCCCAACCACTTGAGCCGTGTACGCCACCCGGCAAGGTTCCACATCCCAACCACCAGGCCAACTATCGCTACGGCCAAGAAGAGTACATGAACCACAGTCGCCGGAACTCCCAAGAACTGTGCAATCAGGTATTCATCGCCACCACCCCTACCCAACATGCTTCTGCTTTGATATAGCATTGGCCCAAAGGAGTTG
>DAOTWV010000266.1:0-3846 GCA_034435695.1 Anaerolineales bacterium
ATCATGTCGTAGAGTCCCATGCGGTGGTTTTCGCCCCCGCCGCGGCGGACGGCCAGTTTGTCCACATGGCGCAGGCCGGGGGCAGTCTTGCGCGTGTCGAGGATGACCGCGCCGGTGCCGGCCACCGCATCCACGAACTGGCGGGTCAGCGTGGCGATGCCGGACATGCGTCCCAGAAAGTTGAGGGCGGTGCGCTCGGCAGCCAGCAGGGCGCGGGCGTTGCCGCGCACTTCGGCCAGCAGGTCGCCGCGGCGGACGCGCGCGCCTTCGTCCACGTGAGGGGTGAATTCAATGGCAGCGTCCACTTCGTGGAAAACGGCCGCGGCCACGTCCAGGCCGGCGACCACGCCATCTTGCTTGGCGATGATGCGCGCCGCGCGCACGGCGTCGGCAGGCAGGGTGCTGGCGCTGGTCACGTCGCCGCGTGTGCCCAGGTCTTCTTCCAGGGCGCGGCGGATGGCTTGCAGGATGTCAGGGGAGAGAGAATTCATAAGGCTCCAATTAGTGTATTTTTTACACTTACACAGGCAACAAGATTATATCCCGCGTAATAGGTGGTTGTCAAGAGATTGGTAAAAACTTCAGCAATTCCAAATATGGGTCAATTTATCCGCAAATGGTAACATCAGCCACCCACGCCCAACGATAAATCGTCGGGCCGAGCGGCCAAAGCCGGAGCAATCCGGCTGGCGCCATGCAGTCGGGTTTACCCGACTTTGGTGTCCTCAGCCGGGGAATTGATTCCCCGGCGGGTGGACTGAGCAGTTACGTACAAACTATCCATTGGCCAGAAGGAAAATACCCTCGGAAAAAAATCCTGCCCACAGGCAGATACACACCACACTATCCATGACACACACACTCACTCCCCAAAACGACATCCGCGTCGCCGTGCTGACCAGCGGCGGCGACGCCCCCGGCATGAACGCAGCCGTGCGCGCCGTGGTGCGCACCGTGCTGCACCACAAAGCCCAGCCCTACGCCATCTACGAAGGCTACCAGGGGATGGTGGAAGGCGGGGAACGCATCCGCCGCATGACCTGGGAAGACGTGGGCGGCATCCTGCAGCGCGGCGGCACAGTCATCGGCACAGCCCGCAGCGCGGCCTTCCGCACGCACGAAGGCCGCCGCACGGCTGCCAAGAACCTGCTCGCCCACGGCATAGACCGGCTGGTAGTCATCGGCGGCGATGGCAGCCTGACTGGTGCAAATATCTTTCGCGAGGAGTGGCCGCGCCTGTTGGAAGAACTGGTCGCCGCAGGCGAAATCGCCCCGGAAACGGCCCGACGCCACCCCCATCTGGGCATCGTTGGGCTGGTGGGTTCCATCGACAACGATTTCTTCGGCACCGATATGACCATCGGAGCAGATACCGCCCTGCACCGCATCGTGGAGGCCGTGGATGCCATCAGCAGCACCGCCGCCAGCCACCAGCGCACCTTCGTGGTCAAGGTGATGGGACGCAATTGCGGTTACCTGGCGCTGATGGGCGCCATCGCCACAGGCGCCGACTGGGTGCTGATTCCCGAAAACCCGCCAGAGGGCGATGACTGGGAAGAGCACATGGTGGAACGCCTGCGCCGTGGACGCCAGGCCGGCCGCCGGGATAGCATCGTCATCATCGCCGAAGGGGCGCGCGATATGGAAGGGAATCCCATCGGCAGCGGGTACGTGCGCGATGTGCTGGAGAAGCACCTCAACGAAGAAGTGCGCGTGACCGTGCTGGGGCATGTGCAACGCGGCGGCCGTCCGAGCGCCTTCGACCGTAACCTGGGCACCCGCCTGGGACACGCCGCGGCCACCTACCTGCTGACGGAATACGACCCGCAGCAAGAACCGCAGGTCATCGGGCTGCGCGGCAATCGCACGGTGCTGACGCCGCTGACCGAATGTGTGCGCCAGACCCAGGCCGTCGCCGAGGCCATTCAACGGCGGGAATACCAGCGCGCCATGCAATTGCGCGGCAGCAGTTTTGCCGAGGCCATGGAGACTTTCCTTACCCTGATACGCGCGCAGCCGCGTCCGCCGCAAGAAGGCCAATCCCGTATCCGGTTGGCGGTGATGAACGCCGGTGCGCCCGCTCCCGGCATGAACACCGCGGCCCGCGCCGCCGTCCGCCTGGGCATAGACCAGGGGCACACCATGCTGGGCGTGCGCAACGGCTTTGCCGGCCTGGTGGAAGGCAACATCGAAGAACTGACCTGGATGAGCGTCAACGGCTGGACAACCAGCGGCGGCTCTGAACTGGGCACCAACCGCCACGTGCCAGAAGGCGCAGATTTCTACGCCATGGCACGCAATCTGGAAAAATTTGGCATCCAGGGGCTGCTGGTGATTGGCGGTTTATCCGGCTACGAGGCCGCTTATCGCCTGCTGGAAGAGCGCAAGCACTTTCCGGCGTTCAACATCCCCATCGTGTGCCTGCCGGCCTCCATCAACAACAACCTGCCTGGTTCGGAACTCAGCATCGGGGCCGATACGGCGCTGAACAACATCGTGGATGCAGTGGACAAAATCAAGCAGTCGGCCGTTGCCGCGCGGCGCTGTTTCGTCGTCGAGGTGATGGGGCGGCGCTGCGGCTACCTGGCGCTGATGAGCGGTCTGGCCACCGGTGCGGAGCGCGTCTACCTGCACGAAGAGGGCATCACCCTGCGCGACCTGGAACACGATGTGCGCATGCTGAGCGATGCCTTTCAACGCGGCAAACGCCTGGGGCTGATGATTCGCAATGAGCATGCCAACAAAGTGTACACCACGGCGTTCATCAGCGCCTTGTTCGAAGAAGAGGGCGGCAGTTTGTTCGATGTGCGGCAGGCCATTTTGGGGCATCTGCAGCAAGGCGGCGACCCATCCCCCTTCGACCGCATTCAGGCCACCCGTCTGGCGACGCACGGCATCTCTTACCTGCTGAAACAGGTCGAAAACGGCAACCCGCAATCCGCGTTCATCGGCATGCAGGGAAAGGAAATCCGCTTCCACGACCTGGAAGATTTCCCCCGCATGGTAGACCTGGAAAACCGCAGGCCGCGCAAGCAGTGGTGGATGGAGATGCGCCCCATTGCCCGGCTGCTGGCAACCCCCGCCTCGCCCCCCTTGAAGGTCAGCCGGGGCAACTGAACGCTCCGCTACACCAACCGTACCCGCGCCAGCAAGCGGCGGGGAAAGTCTTCATCGGGCGGTAGAGCAAGCAATGCGGCACAGGCGCGTTCCGCGGCCTGACGCAAATGGGCTACATCCACACCGCGGCAGGTCTGCGGCAGAGGCAAGAGAAAGCGGCGCGCCCGGCGAAACATTTTGAGCGCCCCGCGGCGGTTGCCGCGCTCGATTTGCAGGTACGCCACCCCGACCTGCAAAATCCCCTGGAAGAGGGCACGTCCGGGGCCAGGTTCCGCCTGCCAGGCCGTTTCCAGCGCCTCGTGTGCCTCGAAATACGCGCCATCGTTGAACAGACGCAAACCCTCCCGCGCGATATCCGGCAGCGGCTGGTCACACGCCAGACTTTCCGGAGAAGGCAAGGGACGGGCGTAACGCTCCACCAGCGTCGGTGCGGAGGTAGCCATGCGGGAACGCGGCCAGGCCGCGGCAGCCCCCAGGCGGCGCGCCCGACGAAGGGCATCGGGTTGCACATGCGGGCCATAGCACACCACCGGGATGTGGCGGGTTTCCGCCCGTGAGGTGAGCACAGGCAGCAGGGTTTCCCACGGGAAGGCGCGGTTGGCGAGGTCCATCAGCAGGAGACGCGGCTGCCAGCGGGTGAGCAGCGCCACCAGGGGCCACGCGGGAGCGGTATTCGCCCGCAGGCGGGGCAGCGCCTCGGAGGGGAAGGGCACCCCACAGGTGCGCGTG
>DAOTWV010000267.1:0-1703 GCA_034435695.1 Anaerolineales bacterium
TGCATCGAGCTGAAAACGGCGAACCATCGCATCCTGCTCGATCTCGGCATGCCCCTAATGGGCAACGACGGCGCGGAACTGGAAACCATGGACAAACAGGACACTCGCCGGCTACTTCCTCCCATCCCGGGGCTGGATGGTGTATCCAAGCCGCGCATCGACGCTGTTATCGTCTCGCATGCGCATCCGGATCATTACGGTCTGCTCAAGCATCTGCCGCGCTCGATTCCGGTATGGATGAGCGAGGAAACCAAGGCTCTGATCGGCGTCGGCAACATCTTCTACCCCGAAACCCATGCCCAACCCCGCCTGGAGGATTACCGGACCTTCAAACACGGCACACCCTTCGGTATCGGCGATTTCCGGATCTCGCCCCACCTGATCGACCACTCGGCCTTTGGAGCATCCAGCCTGCTGATTGAGGCCTGCGGTCGCCGGATTCTTTACACGGGCGACCTGCGCGCCCATGGACGCAAAGGCAAACTGTTTCGCGCCCTGCCCAGCAAGGTTGGGCATGTGGACTGCATGCTGATGGAAGGCACAACTCTGGGCGGCAGGCACCATGCGGGCTTCGACAGCGAGCAGGAAGTCGAAGCTGCGCTCGTGGAAGCGATCAACGGACGCCACCCCACATTCGTGCAGGCATCGGGCAGCAACGTGGATTTTCTCGTCTCACTCTACCGGGCCTGCAAGCAGAAGAAAAAGACGATGGTCATCGACCTGTATCAGTATTTCCTGCTGACCAAACTAAAGGGTTTCAGCTGCGGCTTACCGCCCCATCAAGGCGACCACCTGCGCGTGTTCTTCGAGAACAGACAAAAACAGCGATTGGTGGATCACGGCGAGCAGGCGTTTCTCCAGGCGGCAAACGCGCGAACCATCACCCCCACCGAAATGATCAAACGAGCCAATAGTCTGGTACTGCGCCTGTCCTGGCACTTCATGGACAAAATTGCACGGAGACTCAGTGGCAAACCCGCCCCCGTCTTCATTTATTCCATGTGGAAAGGCTACCTTGAACGGAATCCGGACATGGCCGCGTTTCCGTCCAAGCATGGTGGAGAATGGAACATCATCCACACCAGCGGCCATGCCTGGCTGGAGGATCTGCAATGGCTTGTGGCAAAGATCAACCCTGATAGACTTGTGCCTATTCACACCCTGCAGAGTGATGATTTTGCAAAATACTTTAAGAATGTCGTAAGCATAGAAGATGGGGTAGCTTGGTATTATGAATGACATTGCCCGAAGTTTGTCAGAAAATTTTTTAGAGGATTTAAAAACAGGAATGCTATCGTCTGTTTTGGAACGCGTAAAACGTGACGATACACTCATGCTTGCAATTCGCAAGGATTATTTGAATATTTATTATCGTGGCGCAAATCTGATGAGAGTTAATGAAAAATCTCCCCACAAATATGAAGTCTTCTTTGATAAAGGCTATCGCTGCGACAAGCTACCAGGAAAAGATATTGGAAATAGCGCCCAGATTGATGAATGGTTGAAGATGACCCCTGAATTAAAGCAGTGCATCGATTTCCATCTGCACGAAAAGAAAAAACTTGAACGGGAGTTCCAGCAGGTTGTTGCAAGGGAAAACAATCGATCGCCTATTGCTAATGAGAGTGAATATTTCATCACGGATATCGAATTCCAAGATACAGATATTAATGCAAGAATCGATATGACCGCAGTTCGGTGGG
>DAOTWV010000268.1:0-2836 GCA_034435695.1 Anaerolineales bacterium
ACATTCAGTACGTGGCCGACCCGGCCACCAGCGATGCCTCGCCCTACAGCGGCCAGACCGTTTTCGTGGACGGCGTTGTGGTGGCGGCCCCCGGCGAACTGGGTTCGCGGGCACTGGTCATCGGCGACCCGGCTGGCGGCCCCTGGAGCGGCCTGTATGTGTACCACAGCGGTAATTTCGCCGGCCTGAGCACGGCCCGCGGCGACATGCTGCGCGTGTTTGGCAAGGTGACCGAATACAACGGGATGACCGAGTTGCAGTACACTTCCGCCGAGGTACTCAGCACCGGCAACGCCGTGCCGACCGCCACGCTGGTCAGCACGGGCGATTTCGTCAGCGCCGGTACTGCCGAGCAATGGGAAGCGGTGCTCATCGAATTCCAGCAGGCCACCGTGACCGACCCCAGCCTGGGGTACGGTGAATGGGCTTTCGACGATGGCACTGGTGCAACGCGTGCCGATGACCTGGGTTCCTTCACTTACGCTCCTACGCTGGGCGATTACTACGACTTCATCCGCGGTGTGGGCTGGTATTCCTACGGGAACTACAAACTGGAGCCGCGTGACGATGCCGATATTTCCCTGGGGACTGCTCCCGCCGACCTGGGAATCAGCAAGAGCGGCCCGGCGTATGCCCTGCCCGGTGATACGCTCCTGTACACCCTGACGGTGGACAATCAGCGCCCCATTACCGTGACTGGCGTGACGGTAACCGATACCCTGCCGCTGACCCTGACCTTCGACAGCGCCAGCATGACCTACACCCACCCCATGACAGGGGTGTACGTCTTCTCGGTTGGCAGCCTGGGGGCCGGGATGAGCACCACCATTCAGATTACGGCCACCGCGCCCATGACGGTGACCGCTCCTGAGACGCTGGTCAACACCGCCGTGGTGACCACCACCACCCCTGGCGATAACCCCGCCAACAACACTGCGACGGCCAGCACCACCCTGTACCCCCTCGTGAGCATCCACGATATCCAGTACGTACCCGACCCGGCCACCAGCGATGCTTCGCCTTACAACGGCCAGACGGTGGTGGTGGAAGGTGTGGTCGTGGCTGCTCCGGGCGAGATTGACACCCCCTCGCGCGGCATGGCAATCGCCGACCCGGCTGGCGGCCCGTGGAGCGGCCTGTGGGTCTTCCAGTACAGCGGCCTGCCGGCCGGCATCCAGGAAGGCGACTATGTGCGCGTCATGGGACAGGTCAAGGAGTACCACAACCTGACCGAACTCGACCCCTCCGGCGGTTTCGTGCAGGTGCTTTCCTCCGGCAACGCCTTGCCTGCACCTGCCGTCCTGACTACCGCCCAATTCCCCGACGCGGACAAGGCGGCCTCTGAGCAGTGGGAGAGCGTGCTGGTGGAATTCCGCAACGCTGCGGTAACCGACACCAGCCTGGGCTATGGCGAATGGTACTTCGACGACGGCTCTGGCGCAGCGCGTGCCGATGACCTGGGCAACCGGGACGGCAACCTGATGTATAAGCCCACTGTGGGCGAGGTGTACAACTACATCCGCGGTATCACCACCTACTCCTTTGGCAAGTACAAACTGGAGCCGCGTTCGGATGCCGACATCAGCCTGCATCAGGATGCTCCGACCATCAGCAAGGCCGCGCCTCCCAACGTGAGCGCTGGCGGCACGCTGGTGTATACCATCACGGTAGGCAATGCCCTGGGGTATGACCTGACCAACGTGGTCATCACCGATAGCGTCCCCGCCGGATTGAGTGCGGTCACCCCGCAGGATGGCGGCGTGTACGCCAATGGAACGGTCACCTGGACGCTGGCTTCGCTGCCCAACGACGCCACCGCCAGCGTACACTTCACTGCCACCGCCCCCATCACCCCCGCCTTTGCGGTGTGGAACACGCACTACGCCATGACCGCCGCCGAATGGGTGACGCCCACCTTTGGGGCGCCGGTAGCCACCGTCGTGGGCGCGTACACCCCCATCCCCACCATCCAGGGCGATGGGATGACCTCCCCCTTCGAGGGGCAGACTGTCAAGACGCGGGGCGTGGTCGTCGGTTTCTTCCAGGGGAATTCCTCGGCAGCCGGCGACTTCGACGGCTTCTTCATCCAGGACCCTGCTGGCGATGACAACCCCGATACCTCCGACGCGCTCTTCGTCAACTATGGCGCGGCCACCTTGAGCGGCGTTTCCGTCGGCGACCTGGTGGAAGTCATCGGTCAGGCGCAGGAGTTCAGCGAGTGGGACGGCGCGGCCTGCTACGGCGATGAGTGCGTGACGCAGGTTTCCGTTTCCCCCGCCGATATCACTGTGCTGGGTACGGGAACGGTCACGCCGACGGTGCTCGCGCCGCTGGGCAACCCGGTTTCCTCCACCCTGTACTTCGAATCGCTGGAAGGCATGCTGGTGACCATCCCGAACACCGCCACGGTGGTCGGCCCGACCAGTTACGGCACCATCCAGGTGGTACCCGGTTCGCTGGGCATCGACCGCGTCATGCGCGGCGGTCCCTACGAGGGCATGCCCGTGGGCGTGCGCCCCGATGAGCGTTACGGCAGCGGCGCTTCCGACCTTATTGTGGGCAGCGTAGTCTCTGGCGTGGACGGCCCGTTGACCTACTCCTACGGCGATTACCTGATTGCCGACCAGGATGGGTACAGCGTGATGGACCCGGTTACACCGCCGACAACTGTGCCCTCCTGGGCTGCGCCGACGCCCATCCAGTTCAGCGCGGCGACGATGAACACCCTGAACTTCGACGCGAAGGACGGGGCTGTCAAAACCACCAAACTGGTCTCGCAGGTCTTGCAGATGAACGCCCCGACCTTCATCGCCCTGGAGGAGATTGACGCCGCGGG
>DAOTWV010000269.1:0-6027 GCA_034435695.1 Anaerolineales bacterium
AGTTCAGGTCGGGCTGGCTGCTGTAGAAGCGGTGCCAGAAATATTGCCCGGCCTGCTCGTCCCAGGTCCAGTTGGACTTTTCGGTATCCAGAAAGATGATGCGGGCGTCTTTGTACTTCTGGTCGCTGTCGCTCCAGACGTAGTAGTCGCGGTAGGGCGAATTCCGGTCAGCGCGGGCGGCCTGGAACCAGGGATGCTGGTCGGAGGTGTGGTTGAGCACCAGGTCGGCGATGACGCGTAGTCCGCGGGCGTGGGCGGCCTGCACCAGTTCGCGGAAGTCGTCCAGCGTGCCGTAATCGGGGTGGATGTCGCAGAAATCGGCGATGTCGTAGCCGTCGTCCTTGAGCGGCGAGGGGTACATGGGCAGCAGCCAGAGGCAGTCCACGCCGAGATGCTGCAGGTAATCCAGTTTTTCGAGCACGCCGCGCAGGTCGCCGTGCCCGTCGCCGTTGCTGTCGCGGAAGGCGCGGATGTAGAGTTCGTAGAAGATGGCGTTTTGGTACCACATGGGCATTAGCGAGTAGTTGATGAGAACCCCAGCAGGGATTCCAGTTGGGTGTTCATGGTGCGGAATGCACTCGGCGCATCCACCTTGCCGTTCAAGATGTCATGCACGGTGAAGTAAAAAATGGAAGACGTTTCCGAGTAGAGAGGCGCAGCAACGGTGGATGGACGCGCTACGGCGTTGGTAAATACGTCGTAGAGGTCGCGGAAGTAAGGGGCGGCAAGCAATACGTCTTTGTCTTGATAAAGGGATGGGATGGTGGGGTTGTACCCGGCATTGATGGCACGGATTTTTTGCTCATCCTGGCCGGTCAGGTAGAAGACGACGTCCGCAGCAATCTCCGGGTGGTTGGAATAGCGCGAAACAGCCAGTTGCCAGCCGCCCAGGGTGGCTGCAGATTGTCCCGAATCGCCTGCAGGGAGAGGCGCAATTCCCACCTGGGCGCGTACGTCACTATCCAGGGCGTTGAGCAGGTTGTAAGCGTAAGGCCAGTTGCGCATAAAGGCCGCATTGCCATTCTGGAACATGGTGCGGGCATCTTCTTCCGTGAGGCCGAGTACGCCGGGAGGGGAAATCGTGCCCACCCAGTGGGCGGCACGTTGTACAGCCTGGATAGCAGGAACGTTGTTGATGGTGATGAGGCCGGAGGAGGTGATGATGGTGCCGCCTCCGTTGGAAGCAATCCATTCCAGAGCGTTGCACGTCAGACCTTCGTAGGCGTGTCCCTGCCAGACGTATCCCCAGAAGTTGGGATTCTCGGCGCGTTCCCCTTCCTGGATGCGTTGCGCCATTTCCTCCAGTTCATCCCAGGTGGCCGGGGGATGGTCGTACTCATACTTGGCAAACAGGTCGGTGCGGTAGTAGAGCAGACCGGCATCGACGAACCAGGGCATGGCAACCAGGCGGCCATTGACGGTGTTGTTGGCAATGATGGCGGGGAAATGTTCTGCCGTGTAGCGCCCGGCGCCGTACTTGTACAGGTCAACGAAATGCCGCGCAAGCGTGCCAGGCCAGATGACATCAATCTGGTAGATGTCGATTTCCGAAGAATGGCGTTCCAGGTAGGACTGGATGTAGCCCAGACGGTCGTCGCTGAGTTCCGGAGCGTCGATGACCTCAATGCGCACGTTGGGGTGGCTTTTCATGTATCGCTGTGCGCCCGCCAGTGTGGTTTCGTATTCCTGGCCGACACTGCCGGCGGCAATACGAATGACAACCTGGTCGCCTCCAGCGGATGTGCTGGGCGTAGCCGTGGGGGGGGCGGCATTGTTGATGGCGGGGGAGGCGGCACAGGCGCTCAACAGGATGCTGCCCAGCAGCAGGAAGAACAGGGAAAAGGCGGATGTTTTCATGGTGCACTCCAGGGGGAACGTGAGCGCAATTTCAATCGGGGAGGCCATTCTCGCGAATGACCCGGCTAAACCAGTGCGCGCTCTGTTTGGGGGTACGTTTGAGCGTATTGTAATCCACGCGCACCAGGCCGAAGCGCTGGCTGTAGCCGCGTTCCCACTCGAAGTTGTCGAAAATGCTCCAGACGTAGTAGCCGCGCAGGTTCACGCCGTCCTGGATGGCCTGATGCGCCACGCGCATGTGCTCGCGCAGGAAGGCAATCCGGTTCCAGTCGGCTACGAAGCCGTTTTCATCGGGCTGGTCGGGCATGGCGCAGCCGTTTTCGGTGACGTAGAGCGGCGGGTTGCCGTAGTTGTCGCGCAGGTCGCGCAGACGCGCTCCCAGCCCGGCGGGGTCGATGCCCCAGCCCATGGTGGTCTGTCCCCAGCCGGGGGCCGAGTAGGGCGTTCCGCTGGCCTTCAGCCAGCCGCCGAAGACGCTGTGGGCAATCTTGTTGGTGTTGTAGTAGTTGATGCCGAGATAGTCGTATGTCCCGTGGATGATGGACAGGTCGTCCGCGCCGCGGCGCGGGGCCTGTGTTCCCAGCCACTGGAAGAAGTCTTCCGGGTAGCGGCCGTGGACGAGCGGGTCCAGGAAGATGCTGTGCGTCTCGGCGTAGGCGCGCTGGGCGGCGGCCAGGTCTTCGGGGCGCTCGCTGGCCGGGAGGATGTGATTCAGGTTGAGGATGATGCCGATTTCGCCGCCGTAGTTCCCCTGCCGATAGACCTGCACCGCCTTGCCGTGCGCCAGCAGCAGGTGATGGGCGCTCTGGAAGGCGGCCTGGGCGCTCATGATGCCGGGAGCGTGCAGGCCGTAGCCGTAACCGAGGAAAGCGGCGCACCAGGGTTCGTTGAAGGTGGCCCAGATTTTCACGCGGTCACTGAGTTTGTCGAACAGCACGCGGGCGTAGTCGGCGAAGAAATCGGTCAGGTCGCGGTTCGGCCAGCCGCCCAGGTCTTGCAGGGCCTGGGGCAGGTCCCAGTGGTAGAGGGTGGCCTTGGGGGTGATGCCGTGCGCCAGCAGCGTATCGGTCAGCCGGTCGTAGAAATCCAGCCCTTTGGGGTTGACTGCGCCGCGTCCCTGCGGCAGCACCCGCGGCCAGGAGACGGTGAAACTGTAACTGGGGATGCCCAGTTCGGCCATCAGGGCGACGTCGCTCTCCATGCGGTGATAGTGGTCGCAGGCCACGTCGCCGGTGTCGCCGTTCATGATGTTGCCCGGACGGCGCACGAAGCGGTCCCAGATGGATTCGCCCTTGCCGTCTTCGTTCCAGGCGCCTTCGATTTGGTAGGCCGAAGCCGCGGTGCCCCACAGGAAATCTTTTGGAAACGTCAGTGTCATATTGGCCCTCGCAAATGGAATGGATTGAAATTACCCGCTGGCATGTGCACACAGGCCGCTGCCGGGTTACGACTATCCCGGCAGCGGCTTGCAATGCGGCACTGGCAACCAGCGAATTCGGGCTATTTTACCCTTTTACCGAGCCAGCCAAAAGGCCGCGCACGAAATAGCGCTGTAAGGAGAAGAAAACGATGAGCGGGAGCGCCATGGAGACAAAGGCGCCAGCGGTTAGCAAGTGCCAGTCGTTGCCGCGTGAGCCGACCATCTCTGCCAGACGCATGGTGAGCACCTGCACATCCGGCTTCGCGCCGATGAAGACCAGCGCCACCAGGTAGTCGTTCCACACCCACAGGAACTGGAAGATGGCAAAGGAGGCCAGGGCGGGCACCGAGAGCGGCAAAATCAGGCGGGTGAAGATGGTGAAGTGCGAGGCGCCGTCAATGAAGGCCGATTCGAGGATGTCACGCGGCAGACCGTTGATGTAGTTGAACAGCAAGTAGGTTGCCAGCGGCAGCCCAAACCCGGTGTGTGCAAGCCAGACCGCCAGGAACGTACCGTTCAGGTCAAGTTTGACGTAGTCCTGCAGGATGGGCACCAGCGCGGTTTGCAGGGGAACCACCAGCAGGGCAACCACCAGCACGAAGAGCAGCCGTCGGCCGGGGAAACGCATCCAGGCGAAGCCGTAGGCGGCGAAAGCGGCAATCAAAATCGGGATGACCGTCGCCGGGATGGTGACCGTCAGACTGTTCAGGAAAGCGCCCACGAAGTTATCCCCCTGTACGGTGGTGGTGGAGCCATCCGGATTGCGCAACTCGAAACTCTTGCCGTTGAGCACCTGCTTGTAGTTGTCCAGTGTGAAATCGGTGCGCGTCGTCCAGCGCTGCTCCTGGACTTCGATGCGCCCCAGGCGCTTGTTGCCCACCCAGGTGACGCGCTTCCCATCGGGGGTCTGGATTCCCTCCCGGAATTCCTGGAAGGTACCGGTTGCCCCCAGGATTTCCATCACCCCATTGGGGTCTATGCCATCGGGGATGTCCATTTCCGAGGTTTTGACCCATTCCTTGTGAGGGAAAATCGCCCACCAGCCGGAAGTCTGGATATCGAAGCGGGTACGGAAGGAGGAGACCAGCACCCCCAGGGTGGGGATAGTCCACAGGGCGACGATGAGGAAGAGTGTCCCGTTGACCAGAATGTCGGAAATCAATTTGCGGCGTTTGCTGCCCATGGGTTTGGCGCTCATCTTAGAAGGCCTCCTCTTCACGGAACTGTTTCAGGTTGTAAATCATCACCGGCACGACAGCCAGCAGCAGGATGAAAGCGATGGCGGCGGCATAGCCCTTGTTCTGGTTGGTGAAGGCCTGCCGGTAAAACTGCGTGGCAATCACATGGGTGCCGAATTGCCCGCCGGTCATCACCCAGACCACATCGAAGATTTTGAGGGAGAAAATGACCACCGTGGTCGTCACGGTGATGATTGTGCCCCGGATGTAGGGCAGCATGATGCGGAAGAAAATCTGGATTTCGTTGGCTCCGTCCACGCGGGCGGCTTCCAGCAAATCTTCGGGGATGCCCTTGATGGCTGCGGAGAAAATCACCATGGCGAAGCCGGTTTGCATCCAAATCATCACCACAATCAGGAACAGGTTGTTCCAGGGTTGCAGCATGGCCGTCCAGGCCTGGGGGTCGTGTCCCAGCGCTACCCAGATGGCATTCAGCAGGCCGATTTGCGGGTCGTTGATGTCGCGCACGGCGTACACGAAATTCCAGATGACGCCTGCGCCCACCATCGAGATGGCCATAGGCATGAAAATCAGCCCCTTTGCCAGGTTCTCGAAGCGGCTGCGGTCGGCCAGTACGGCAATCAACAGGCCAAAGATGATGGTCAAACTGGCGCCGAAGACAATCCACAACAGGTTGTTGCGGAAGGAGAGCAACATATCGCGTTCGGTGAACACGGCGATGTAGTTTGCCAGCCCGACGAATTCCTGTCCTGTGCGGTCGTGCAGGCTAATCCAGAAAGTGCGCACCGCAGGCAACGCCAGGTACCATGCCAGTACCGCGATAGCCGGACCAACAAAGACGAACGGTTGTAAACGGCGCATCCACGGGCCGGGAAGGCGCTCAACGAACCAGTTGGCTACCAGGTACAGCAAGGCTGCCCCGCCCACGCCCCAAATGATGGCGACCAGAGAAATCACGGCCTTTTGCGTGTTGTTGTTGGGAATGGCCTCGCGAAGCCAGCGGAATCCGATGACCAGCAACCCAAAAGTGACCAGAGGCACAATCACGGAAACCACCAGGCGGCCTGCTGTGCTTGCCAGCCATTCGAGCACGCCCCCTTCAGGGGCGCGGAATTCTTGCGGAGTTGGCATGGTATTTTCTCCTTTCTGGTGTGGTATGCAGTGCTATCGGCATTTTGAGTTTATGGGCAAAGAAGACTTTGCCTGCAAACCCAAAATGCAGATGCAGCCCCTGCCAGAGTGGTTGGAAAGCCCGCTCAGCAGGAGGCCGGGCATTCCTGGCCGGCATAAAGCCGGCTCGCGGGAGCAAAATAGGATTTCCTCCCCCCAAAGCGGGGGGAGGAAATGAGTAGGAGATACGCTGTCCGTTATTTCGGCCAGGAGGCGTCGATTTCGGCGAGAGCGGTGGAGAGGTCAACGGAGCCGGAGACCCAGTCGGTCATGGCCTTCCAGAAGGAACCAGCGCCGACTTCGCCGGGCATCAGGTCGGAGGCGTCGAAGCGGATGGTGGTGGCGTCCTGAACGAGGGAGGCAATCTTCTTCTCGACGGGG
>DAOTWV010000270.1:0-10551 GCA_034435695.1 Anaerolineales bacterium
GCAGCGGGAAAACCTGGTGGTGCTGCGCACCTTCAGCAAATGGGCCGGGCTGGCCGGGCTGCGCGTCGGGTACGGGGCATTCCCGGAGCACTTGCTGCCCGCCTTGTGGAAGGCCAAGCAGCCCTACAACGTCAATGTAGCCGCCAGCAGCGCGGCGATTGCCTCGCTGGACAACCTCGAGGCGCTGCGCGGGGTGGTCGCACGCCTGGCCGCCGAACGCGAACGCCTGTACCGCGCCCTGCAGGAAATCCCCGGCCTGTCGCCCTACCCCTCGCAGGCCAACTACGTGCTGTGCCGCGTGACTGAAGGTTCCGCCGCTGACATGAAAGCCCGTCTGGCGCAGGAGTGCGGCATCCTGGTGCGCCACTTCGCCAAACCCGGCCTGGAAGATTGCATCCGCATCAGCGCCGGCCGCCCGGAAGATACGGATGCCTTGTTGGAAGGACTCAGGTATCAGGTGTCAGGTGTCAGGTATCAGGTGTCAGGTGTCAGGTGTCAGGTACCAGGTGTCAGGGAGACAGGTGCGGGGGGCGGTCGTCCGTCGTCTGTCGTCCGTCGTCTCCCCGCCACCATCACCCGCACCACCAGCGAAACCGATATCCGCCTCGAAGTGGGGCTGGATGGCAGCGGAGTGCACGAAATCCGCACCGGGCTGGGTTTCCTCGACCACATGCTGACCCACGTGGCCGTCCACGGGCTGTTCGATGTGCGCGTGCAGGCCAGCGGCGACCTGCACGTGGACCCGCACCACACGCTGGAGGACGTGGCGCTGGCGCTGGGCGCGGCCTTCGACCAGGCGTTGGGCGAGCGCAAGGGCATCGTCCGCATGGGCAGCGCCTTCGTGCCGATGGACGAGACCCTGGCGCATGTGGCCGTGGATTTCTCCGGGCGGCCGTACTGCGTCTTCCAGGCGCAGTGGCACGCCCCCGCCATCGGGGAAATCCACAACACGCTGTGGGCGCACTTCTTCCAGTCCTTCGCGGTGCGCGCCCGCTGTACGCTGCACGCCCGCGTGCTGTACGGCGGCGATGACCACCACCAGGCCGAAGCCCTGTTCAAAGCCCTGGGGCGTGCCCTGGACGCCGCCACCCGTCTCGACCCGCGCCGCAGCGGGCGGGTTCCATCTACCAAAGGGAGTTTGTGAGATGCACGTCACGTTACTGGATGCCGGCAGTGGCAACCTTCGCTCGGTACACAAGGCGCTCGAACACCTGGGCGCGCAGGTCACCCGCACTTCCGACCCCGCGCTGGCGCGGCAGGCCGAGGCCCTCGTTCTGCCGGGCGTGGGCGCGTTCGGCGCGTTCATGGACGGGCTGCGCGCCCGCGGCCTGGATGCGGTGGTGCGGGATGCCGTGCGGCAGGGCGTCCCCACGCTGGGGATTTGCGTCGGGATGCAGGCGCTCTTCGAGCGCGGCTTCGAGATGGGGGAACACGCCGGACTGGGGCTGCTCCCTGGGGAGGTGGTACGCTTCCCGGAGGGCGCGGGGGTACGCGTCCCCCACACGGGCTGGAACCGCCTTTGGGCGCGGCGGCCCTCCGAAATCCTGGCCGGTCTTCCTGAAGGGGCGTATGCCTTCTTCAACCATTCGTACCTCTGTCAGCCGGCCGAATCCGCCGATGTCCTGGCCGAAACTGTCTATGGGCAGCGCTTTGCCAGCGTGGTGGGGCGCGGCAGTTTGTTCGGGGTGCAGTTCCATCCGGAGAAGAGCCAGCAGGTGGGGCTGCGCATCCTGGGGAATTTCCTGCGCCTGGCCGGGTTTACGCTCTTCCCGGCGATTGACCTGCGGCATGGACAGGTGGTGCGCCTGAAGCAGGGCGACCCCGCCCGCCAGACGACGTACAGCCCCGACCCGGCGGAGGCCGCCCGGCGCTGGATGGCGCAGGGGGCGCGCTGGCTGCACGTGGTCAACCTGGATGGCGCTTTTGGGGAGGCGGATGCGGCCAACCGCGCCGCGCTGGCCGCGATTTTGCGGGTCAGCACCCCGCGCGGTGTGCAGGTGCAGTTCGGCGGCGGGCTGCGCTCGCTGGATGACATCGCCGCGGCGCTGGGGATGGGCGCGGCCCGTGTGGTGCTGGGGACGGCGGCCATCGAAAACCCTGCGCTGGTGGCGGAGGCCGTGCGGCGCTTTGGGGCGCGGCGCATTGCCGTCGGCCTGGATGCCCGCGAGGGGCGCGTGCAGGTACGCGGCTGGCAGGCCGATAGCGGGGTGCGGCTGGAGGAGGCTGCCCGACGCCTGTGTGCGCTGGGCGTACAGACGTTCATCGTGACGGATGTGGCACGCGACGGGCTGGGGACGGGCGTCAACGTGGAACTGGCTGCCCGTCTGCGTCAGGCCGGGGCGCGGTGCATCATCGCTTCGGGCGGGGTGCGCGCGCCCGAAGACGTGCAGGCCGCCCGCGCCGCCGGCTTGCAGGGCGTGGTCATCGGCCGGGCGCTGTACGAGGGCGCGTTTACGCTGCAGGAGGGGTGGGGGGAGGACGACAGACCACGGACGACCTCCCCCACCCCCAACCCCTCCCCCTAAGGGGGAGGGGCTCCCCGCACGCCGCACTTGACACGTGACACGTGACACGCGCCCCATCCCCCACCCCCAACCCTCGCGAAGCATGCCCGCAGGGTGCTCCCCCTAAGGGGGAGGGGCTCCCCGCACGCCGCACATCGCACGCCATCGCACATCATCGCACTTCGCACGTCGCACTTGAAACCCAACCCATGAACGAACTCACCAAACGCATCATCCCCTGTCTCGATATCCGCGAGGGGCGCGTCGTCAAGGGCGTGCACTTCGTCAACCTGCGCGATGCCGGCGACCCGGTAGAACAGGCCCGCCTGTACGACGCCCAGGGCGCGGATGAACTGGTCTTTCTGGACATTTCGGCCACTCCCGAAGGACGCGCCACCACCGTCGAACTGGTGGCCCGCGTCGCCGATTGCGTCTTCATGCCGCTGACCGTCGGCGGCGGTATCCGCAGCGTGGAGGACATGCGCCGCCTGCTGCTGGCCGGAGCCGACAAGGTGAGCGTCAACTCGGCTGCGGTGCGCAACCCCGACCTGCTGCGCGAGGGTGCGGAACGCTTCGGGGCGCAGTGCATCGTGCTGGCGCTGGACGCCCGGCGCACCACCCCACCCGGTGCACCGCCGCGCTGGGAGGTGGTCATCTCCGGCGGACGCGTGCCAACTGGCCTGGATGCAATCGACTGGGCGCGGCGCGCCGTCTCTCTGGGGGCCGGGGAAATCCTGCTCACCAGCATGGATGCCGACGGCACGCTGTCCGGCTACGACCTGGAACTGACGCGCGCCGTGGCGCAGGCCGTCAACGTGCCGGTGATTGCCTCCGGCGGCGCGGGCACGCCCGAACACTTCGCCCAGGTGCTCACCGGGGGGCAGGCCGACGCCGCGCTGGCGGCTTCCCTGTTCCACGATGGGAAATTGCGCATCCCCGACCTGAAGGCGTATTTGCAAGCACGCGGCATCCCCGTGCGTCCAGTGGAGGTACCCGCATGAACCTGAAATTCGATGCCAACGGCCTGATTCCGGCCATCGTGCAGGATGCCGAGAGCGGCGAAGTGCTCACCCTGGCGTACATGAACGCCGAATCCCTGCGCCGCACGCTGGAAAGCGGCGAAACCTGGTTCTGGAGCCGCAGCCGGCGCGAACTGTGGCACAAAGGCGCCACTTCCGGAAACACGCAACGTGTGGTAGAAATCCGCTATGATTGCGATGGCGATGCGCTGCTGGTGCGCGTGCAGCCTGCCGGGCCGGCGTGCCACACCGGCGCGCGTTCGTGTTTTTATCGCAGGGTGGAGGACGGATGACATCCCCCACCCCCGTCCCCTCCCCCTAAGGGGGAGGGGGACGACGGACGACGGACGACGGACGATAGACGACATCCCCCACCCCCTTCCCACCCTAAGGGGGAGGGGGGACGCCGCACGTCGCACGACGGACGCCCACGTCGCACACTGCGCACAGCCTCCCTCACCCCAGCCCTCTCCCTAAGGGAGAGGGGGCACGCCGCACGCCGCACTTCGCACACCGCACCTGACCCCTGACACCTGATACCTGCCCCCTGACACATCCCCATGACCCTCACCGACCTGTACACCCTCATCCTATCCCGTTGGGAAGACGCCCCCGAAGGCTCTTACACCGCCGAACTCTTTGCCGCGGGGCTGCCCAAAATCGCCCAGAAAGTCGGCGAAGAAGCCGCCGAGACCATCGTCGCCGCGCTGGCACAGGACGATGGGCGGCTGATTGAAGAAATCGCCGACCTGACCTACCACACGCTGGTGCTGATGGCCGCCCGCGGTATCCGCCCGGAAGACATCACTGCCGAACTGGGGCGCCGCCACCGATGACCCACGTCCTGTTGCTCGACATCGACGGCGTGCTCATCCGTCCCGGCGGATACCGCGCCGCGGTCCGCGCCACTCTCAACCATGTGCTGGAGCGCATGGGGATGCCGCCCCAACGCTGGGACGAATCCCTGCTGGGCGGCCTGGAAGCGCGCGGCATCACCAGCGAGTGGGATATGACCGCCCTGCTGCTGGGTGCCTTGCTGGATGCCCTGCTGGAAACCGACTCCGCCTTGCGGGGGATGCCGGATACCCTGGAGGCAGCCCTGCCCTGGGTGCGCTCCCGTCTGGACGGAGCACGCCCGCAGCCGCCCCCGCTCCCGGCGTTTACCTGGCAGCCCGGAGAGTACCCGTCCACGGCCGCCTTGCGCCTGGGGGTTTTTCCGCACCTGCCGGCCGGGCTGCGCACAGACCTGCTGGCGCATACCCGCGACGTGGAGCGCTCTCTGTTGACGCGCCTGTTCCAGACCTTCACGCTGGGCAGCGCCGCCTTCCGGGAGACTTACGGGCGGGAAGCGCCCCTCGAGAGTGAATCCCTGCTGCGCCGCCACGACCGGCCACTGATACCGGAAGCCGTGCGCGCCGCGCTGCGGGAGGCCTGGCAGCGCAACGAAGTATGGCTATGCGCATTCACAGCGCGTCCCAGCCGGCCGCCGCGCGGCATCTCTGCCCCGGTCACGGGCTACGCCCCCGAAGCCGAACTGGCGCTGGAAAGCGTGGGCATGGCCGACCTGCCGCTGATTTCGTGGGGAAAGTTGCGCTACGCCGCCGAGCCGCTGGGGGTGGACGCCGAAGCGCTGCTCAAGCCCTCCCCCGTCCACGCGCTGGCCGCCCTGGGTGCTGCCCTGCACGGGGATGAGTATACCGCGCTGAGGGAGGCCATCCACTGGGCACAGCACGGTGCACTGCGCGGCCGCCTGTCTGCCCTGCCAGCGCGGCTGCACCTGCACGTAGTGGAGGATACGCTGGGCGGGGTACGCGCCGTGCGTGCAGCAGCAGACATTTTGCGGCAGGCCGGCGTGGAGGCGTCCGCCCACCCCTGGGGGTTGAATCCGCCGGCGAGTACGAAGGCGGAGGTCATGCGGCGGGAGGGGGTGCCCTGCTTTGCGGATTGGGAGACGCTAGCGGAGAGGCTGCTGCCCGGTTTGAGGGAGTGAGAAAAAAGCGGCGCCAAGGCGCCGCAGTCCAAAATGCCCTGGTATGTGGGACGGGCTTTCCAGCCCGTCACTGGGGTGAGAAAAAAGCGGCGCCGAAGCGCCGCAATCCAAAGCGAGGCAAAAGCGGCACCGAAGCGCCGCAATCCAAAGCAAGGTCAATGCCGCGATGGGCGCGGCTGTAGCGAAAATCGCTCTTTACCGGAGAGCACCCCCTGCAAGGGCAGGGCTTCGACGCCCAGAACGCGACTGCTGGCAAAATAGGGGAAATCGAAGGTGATGGATGCTCCAGCCGATAACCCCGGCATCGGCATCAGGCGGGCAGTAAGGGGTTTTCGCAGGCGTGTGGAAAGGGCGGCCACGTCCAGCAGGATGGCGTAGAGTTGCTCTTCGCTGGTATCACCGGGGAGCGGCAGGGTGTCCAGGCCGGTTCCGCACACAGCAGAGTACAGCAACATGTCCTTGACACTGAGCGTGCCTTGTGCGGCACGCTCGGCCAGCACGGCATCTTCGAGTACGGGAAGCATCAGGCCGCTAAAGCCGGTGCGGGGGAATTCCGCGCGGTCAATGGTTTCTGCCAGCAAAGCCGCAGCCGCCAGCGAGCCATGCAGGCCTGTTGCAGGAATGCCCAGGGCCTCTATCGCCGCCCCCAGGGAGCGCTCCCGCTCCGGGTAGGGGGCCAGGGAATAATCCAGGCCGCCAAAGCGCGCCTCGAAACGGCGGGACAGGATTTCGGCTACTGCGCTCAAAGCCGCAGCATGTTTTTCCATGCGTTGCAACAAGCGGGTGCGCGCTTCCTGGAGGGTTGCGGCCTCCTGAAAGGCCGTCACAGCCAGGTCGGCGGCCTCAAGCGCAAGCGCAAAGGCCAGGCCATTGCCATCGTGATATGCCGCCGGCAGGAAAGGCGCGCCGGGAGGGACATTCGCCAATGCGGCGAAATACAGGTTGGCAAAGCCGTTTTCTTGCTGCGGAGCGAGGGCGTGGATGACCTTCGCACAGGCATGCACCGCGCGCAGGTCTATGCCAATAGCGGGAGAGGCCATCACACCACTGACGAAGATATTTTGGGTGGCAGCCACGATGTCTGGTAAACAGGCATAACTCCAGGGAGCATCGGGGAGGGCAGGGCCAAAGGAAATGTACTCGAAGCCTTCGGCACAGGCCGCCTTCTCCAGGTCTCTGGCTATACCAGGGGCATCGGCTTCGACGGGTAACCAGTGGGGGAAGGGGGGCAGCGCCAGCCGGGTGGTTTGGACGGTATAACCGGCAGCCTCAAAGGCCTGACGAGCGGTACGCGCCAGACGGCCAGCCTGCCGCAGGGTAGCCTCGTCAGGCGGCCAGCCAGGTGCACAGAAGATGGTGATGGAGCGGATGTTCATTGGTCTGGTCTTCAAGTGGTGGGGGGATTGGAGAGAGAGAGGGCATCGTCCGCGTTACGCTGGCGGACGACTTCGAACATCAGCAGGGCAGCGGCGATGGCGGCGTTGAGGGATTCCGCCGGGCCGGGCATGGGGATGTGGACGGTGTGGGTAGCGAGTTCCCGGCCATGCGTCCCAGGGCCGGAGGCTTCTCCGCCGACCATGAGCACACAAGGGGTGCGAAAATCCGCCTGGGTGTAGGGGGTACCCCGGCGTGCTTCGGCCAGGTAGATGGGGAGGCCGTGCAGGCGTTCTGTCAACGTATCCCAGGCCAGGGGCAGGATGGGAAGATGGAAGTGCGCGCCCATGGCGGAGCGTACCACTTTGGGTGCGTAGGGGTCTGCATTGCCGGGGGGCAGGAGGATGCCTTCCACCCCGGCCGCCAGTGCAGTGCGCAAAATGGTGCCCAGGTTTCCGGGGTCGCGCACGCCATCCAAAAGGAGGAGGAAGGAGGGCTGGACAGGCAGGGGGTAATCGCGTCTTGGGAAAACGGCCAACACCCCCTGGGGGGTCTGGGTATCGCTGGCCGCCGCCATGACATGCGGGGCTACCCAAAGGGGGGTCACGCCACTGGCGTGCCAGGCATCCAGCAGCGCCGCGCCACGCGGCGGCAGGTCTTCCACGGCCAGCAGGGTTTGTGGTATCCAGCCAGCATGTTGGGCTTCTTCCAAGAGACGAATGCCCTCAGCAATGAAAATATTGGCCTCCCGACGCGCACGGGCATTACGCTGCCATTTGCGGATACGCTGTATGGTGGGGTTTTTGGTGGAGGTCAACATTTCAGGCTGGCTGCCAGGCATCCCACGCCTGCAGGAAGGCTTGCAGGGTGCGACGGTCGAAAAGCACGATGCGCACCAGGGACAGGGATGTATCGGGGTGGGCGGCAAAGTAGGCGCGGATGGCTTCAAACATAACGGTGGCAGCACGTTCGGCAGGGAAGCCAAAGATGCCGGTGGAGATAGCGGGCATGGCCAGCGAGGAGAGCGCCAGTTCTTCTGCACGGCGCAACGCGCCCGTGACGGCAATGTGAAGCGCCTGCGTTTCCCCCTGGTTGCCGCCATGCCACACAGGGCCAACGGCGTGAATGACGTAACGACAGGGGAGGTTTCCGCCCGTGGTGTAGGCTGGCTCTGCAGGGTTGACGGGGCCATGCTGCCGCACCCAGGCGCGGCTTTCCTGTTTCAGTGCCCGTCCGGCTTTGCGGGCAATGGCGGCGGCAACACCACCACCATGCATGAGGTGAGCATTGGCAGCATTGACGATGGCATCTACGTGTTGGGTGGTGATGTCACCCTGCACCAGTTCGAGGCGCCGGGTCTGGTTGAAGGTGTGTGTGCGTAGAGGGGTATCCATGCGGTGTGAAAGTGTCTGGTAAAGGGATGCTGTCTGGGGTGGTGTTTAGATTGTAGCATGAAAAAAACGCCGGTGGAGAGGTACTCCACCGGCGCTCGAGGGCAGGGCAAGGTCAGAAAAGTCAGGCCGCTTTGGCTTTTTCGACAATGGCGGCAAAGGCTTTGGGATCGCGCACAGCCAGGTCGGCCAGCATTTTGCGATTGATGGCAATATCCGCTTTCTTCAGCATGCTGATGAGGCGACTGTAGGTGGTGCCATTCTGGCGGGCCGCGGCGTTGATGCGCGCAATCCACAGACGACGCAGGTCGCGTTTGCGAGTGCGACGGTCACGGTAGGCATACCACAGACTTTTGAGCATGGCCTCATTCGCTCGACGGAAGAGGCGGTGCTTGGTACCAAACTGGCCTTTGGTCAGTTTGAGTACTTTTTTGTGCCGACGACGGCGGGTAAAACCAGTTTTTACACGAGCCATGAGTTACCTCCTGCGAACCGTTGGGCGCCGATGGCACGGGGCCATCCGTTTGGTACACCCAATAGCCGCATGAATTTCCTGCTTTCGGGATGGGGAAGGCAGGTTGACTATTTCCCAGTTTGCCCGGTGCGGGCGTTCGGGTTGGACTTGTAGCGGGTCAGATAAGGCGCCAGGCGATGGACGCGTTTGACCATGCTGTTGCTTTTGACTTCTACCATGCGCGTAAAGAGGCGCTTGGTGCGCTTGGACGTGTTGCGACGCAGGTGTCCTTTACCGATTTTGGTGCGCACCAGTTTTCCGCTACCGGTCACCCGGAAACGCTTGGCCGTAGCCTTGTGCGTTTTCAGTTTGTATTTTCCTTTTTTCTGTTTACGAGGCACGATCCAACTCCTTATACCACAAAATACCGCGCCAGCCCTCGACTTGGCGCGGGGGATTGACTACACAGATTTACTATCCCGCGGGCACACCCGCGAGGACATCCGCCAGAGTTATTTGGCTTTCTTGCCTTTTTGCTTGGCGGGAGCCAAAATCATAATCATGCGGCGACCTTCCAGATTGGGCTTGTGTTCCACAACCGCCACATCGGACAGTTCTTCCGCAATCTCTTGCAAGTCTTCCAGCGCGATTTCCGGGTAGGTAATTTCACGCCCGCGAAACTGCACGGTTACCTTGACTTTCATGCCCGCTTCCAGCCACTTACGGGCATCCCGCACTTTGAAGCCGCGGTGGTGTTCGTTGGTCTTGGGGCGCAGGCGGATTTCTTTGAGTTCCACCTTTTTTTGCGCCTTGCGGGCTTCACGCTCTTTTTTGCTGCGCTCGTAGATGAATTTGCCAAAATTCATCACGCGGCACACGGGGGGCTTCGCGTTGGGAGAGACTTCGACAAGGTCGAGTTCGGCCTCCTCCGCAATGCGCAAGGCTTCCGAAATGGGGACAACACCGTGATTGGTGCCATCTGGCCCAATCAGGCGGACTTCTTTAGCCCGGATATAACGATTGACGCGATAATCTCCTGCGCTTATGTTCTGGCTCCTTTCGTAAATCTGCAAGTTGACTTTGCGCGTGGCATGATACCACAAGAGTGGCAAAGTCGTCAATGATAGGAAAAAGGTGTTACAGAGAGGTGTAGCCCAGGTGCGGGCGAACCCGCACCTGAGGTTTTACAATTCCGAAGAACGGGTTTGAATGCGCTCTTTGACCATGCTCAGGAAGGCATCGAATGGCATGCCATTTTGGCGGGAACCATCGCGCTTACGCAAGGATACCGTGCCTTCGGCTACTTCCCGGTCGCCCACGACTAACATGTATGGTACTTTGAAGCCCTGTGCCTTGCGGATTTTGGCGTTCATGCGCTCGGAACCGAGGTCGGCGCGGGCGCGTACGAATTCGGCGCGCAGGCGTTTCTCCAGTTGTACAGCATACTCGTTGTGCGAATCGGTGATGGGGATGATGCGCACCTGCTCTGGGGAAAGCCACACGGGGAAAGCCCCTGCATAGTGCTCAATCAAGAAGCCAATCATGCGTTCGTGGGTACTCAATGGGGCGCGGTGAATGCATAGCGGGGTTTCTTCTTCGCCGTGACGGTTGATGAATTTGAGGTCGAAGCGTTCCGGAACGGCAAAATCCACTTGATTGGTTGCCAGGGTGAATTCACGCCCAATGGCGCTCCAGATTTGGACATCAATCTTGGGGCCGTAGAAGGCGGCCTCGTCGGGTACTTCCACGAAGGGGACGCCGCCATTGGTCATCGCCCGACGCACCATGTCTTCGGTTTTCAACCACAGGCGCTCATTGT
>DAOTWV010000271.1:0-9918 GCA_034435695.1 Anaerolineales bacterium
TCTTAGGAAAGCACAACAAAAAAGCCTCTTCCCCTTAGGGGAACCCGCGCAAAAGCCCCTCCCCCTTAGGGGGAGGGGTTGGGGTGGGGGAGATGGTGGGAGAAAACACCCTACGGTTGCGCATCCGCCTGCGCCGTGCGGGCGCCGATGAAAATGGCCGTCCATGCACCGCTGCTATCGGGATAAGCGGCCACAACCGCCTGCATACCGGGCTGCAAGTCGCTCAGCGCGGCCACCTCGCCCTTGAAGCGCGTCTCTGCATTGACCTGGAAGGTGAGCGTCTGCCCGTCGCGGCGGGTGAGAGTCAGGCTGCTGCCGTCCACGCTGGCAACCGTGCCGAGATGCTTGCTGACACGGGGACGGGTGGCGATGAGCACATTGGCATGCAGCGCACCGTCATCCTGCGGGGAAGCAAAGACCCCGATTTGCATGTGTACCTGCAAGTCGCCGAAGCCCTGCACCAGGCCGCCGGGACTCTGGAAATCGGTCGCACCGTCCACGTACAGTTCAACCTGTTCGCCCTGGCGGGTTTGCAGCGTGATGCTGCCACTGCCGATAGCCCATACCTCGCCCTGGAAGGTGTTGCGGCGCAACTCGCGCGGGTCGTAGCCATCGGGAATCTGGATGACGACGTGCGCCGCGGGGCTGTCGCCTTTGCGGTCCATCTGCAGGATGACCTGGTCGCCTACCTGCAGGTCGGCGAAGGTGATACCGCTTTCGGGGGTGACGTACACCGTGCGCTCATCCACGTTGACGGTGAATTCCGTGCCGTTGCGGGTTTGCAGGGTGATGCTGCTCTCGCCCAGGGCGGTGATTTCACCGCCGCGCAACCCGGCGTTCCGCTTGTTGTGCTGTGGTTGGGGACGCTGCGCCTTGTCGGCTGGGGCGTTGACGGCGGGGGGCTGCTGCCCCTGGAAGGGGGACGAGGCAAAGGTCGGCAGGGCATACAGCAGGCCGCTTACCAGCGCAGTCAGCGCAATCAAAATGATGGTTTTCTTGTTCATGGTCATACCTCCGTGTGTGTGAGTGGGTGATTACGCTACTCATTCTACAGGGGAGGTGCAACCGGAAGTTAACCGCGTTGTAAACAGCCTGTAAAAACGGTTACAGCACCAGTTCTTCGCGCCCGCGCAGCAGGTTTTGCATGCGCTCGATGACCACATCCAGGTGCTGGGATTTGTGGACGAAGTCCAGGTCGTTGCTCTGGATGGTCAGCACGGGGCACAGGTCGAAGGTCTGCAGCCATTCGGCGTAGAACGTATCCAGCAGGGCGAGGTAATCGGCGCTGATGCCGCTCTCCATGCCGCGCCCGCGCCGGCGGATGCGTTCCATCAGCACGGGGACGGGGGCTTTGAGGTAAATCAGCAGGTCGGGCGGCGGCAGGGTGCGCGTTATCAGGTTGAAGAGCCGGCGGTAGGCGTGGTAGTCACGCTCGCTCAGATTGCCCATGTGGTGCAGGGCGCGGGCAAAGATGTAGGCATCCTCGTAGATGCTGCGGTCCAAAATGGCCGATTGGGGCAGGGAGGCCATTTCGATGTGCTGTTCGGCGCGGTGCCCCAGGAAGAAGATTTGCAGGTGAAAAGCCCATTGGCGCATATCGGCGTAAAAATCGGGCAGGTAGGGGTTATCGGAGACGGATTCGTAGGCCGTGTGCCAGCCCAGGCGCTCTCCGATGCGTTCTGTGAGTGAGGTTTTGCCTGCACCGATGTTGCCGGCGACCAGGACGAAGTGTTTGGACATGGGGCGCTCCTTTGTCCACGAATTTCCACGAATGTTCACGAATGTTCACGAATGTCCACGAATTTTCACGAATTTTCACGAATATCCACGGATGATGGGTAGCCGAAGGCATTGCTTTCGGCTACCCTGGTTATACCCTGGTTCCCCTGCAAAAGTCAGCACTCGCTGTAGCCGCAGGCGTAGCACTTGCGGCAGCCCTCCTCGTTGACTACTGCGGCCTCGCCGCATTCGGGGCACAGGTCGCCGATTTTCAGTGTGTGTTGGGGGATAGCGGCTGCAGGCGCGGGGTGATGCCCGTTGCCGTTTTTGGGGATGGGGGGCGTGGATGCCATTTCGCCAGCACGCTGTTCCAGGTATTCATTCAGCGCCTGCGCCACCCCGTCTGGCAGGGAGCGCACCCGGTTGGGGCCGAACCCCAGAGAGCGCCCGCCGCCGATGCCGGAGAGTTGCCGCACGATTTCTTCCAGCCGTTCGCGTGGTTCCACGGGGGAGGAGAGGCGCAGCAGGTAGGAGAGCAGCCGTCCGATAGCCTCCGAAACCGCCGCGGTTTCGGAGCCGGCTTTGGATGTGTTGATGAACACTTCGAAGGGCTGGTTGCCGCCGTTTTCGTTGATGGTGATGAAGGCTTTGCCTAGCGGAGTGGTGATGCTGTAGGTGTAGCCGTGCAAACTGCGGGGACGCGGTTTCTTCGTGTCGTGCCACAGGGGAAGTTGCTCCTCTTGGGAAGCGGGAGCCTCTGTGGGGGAGTCTGCTGCGCCTTTTTTGCGGGCGGTGGCGCGGGTTTCGAGGACTACCTTCTCGCGTGAGCCGGTTACATACACCGTTATCCCCTTGCAGCCCAGTTTCCAGGCCAGTTTGTAGGCTGTGGCGACATCTTCTTCGGTTGCGCCTTCGGGGAAGTTGATAGTTTTGCTCAGGCTATTGTCCACGAAGGCTTGCAGGGCGGCCTGCATGCGCACGTGCTCTTCGGCGCTGATGTCTGCCGAGACCACGAAGGTGTGCCGGATGTGTTCGGGCACTTCGGGGATGCCCTGACAGGTGCCCTGTTCCAGTACTTGCTCGATGATACGCTGCCGTTCTTCAGGGGAGATACCGGCCTGGATGAGCGCCTGCTCGAAGCGCGGGCTGGTGTAGGTGAGTTGCAGGTCTTTGCCGTTGTCGTTGACGTGGCGGATGTAGGCCAGGGCGAAGACAGGTTCGCAGCCATATCCTTCGATGCCAGAGACGGTGGCAATCGTGCCGGTGGGGGCGATGGTGGTTTGGGCGGCGTTACGGATGCCGTGTTCGCTAATCGCTTCGACGATGGCATCCCAATCCAGAGGCGGGCGTCCCCAATCCCGTTGATAGGGGGCGATGGGGGCGGGGGGCTGCCATTTCAGGTCGTCGGGGTCGTAGATGCTTCCCTGGATGGCAGGGAAGGGGCCGCGTTCCTGTGCCAGAGCGATGCTGGCGCGCATGGCGTGATAACGGACGAATTCCATGACCTGTGCGGCGAATTCCTGGCCTTCCTCGGAGCCGTAGCGGATGCCGGCGTGGTACATCAGGTCGGCCAACCCCATGATGCCCAGCCCGATGCGGCGGGCGCGCAGGGCGGCCTCGCGCAGTTGCGGCACGGCGGGCACGTAGGCGTTGGCCTCCACCACGTCATCCAAAAAGCGGGTTGCCAGTTCTACGCTTTCCTGGAGTTTTTCCCAGTCCACCTTGCCGTCGGGGGCGCAGTGTTCGTTCAGGTTGATGGAACCCAGGCAGCAGTTCTCGTAGGGGCCTAAAAATTGCTCTCCGCAGGGGTTGGTGGCTTCCAGCGCGTACAGGTGGGGAACGGGGTTGGCGCGGTTGGCGGCATCCAGGAAGAGCACGCCCGGTTCGCCGTTATGGTGTGCCTGACGCACGATTTTGTCGAACAGGTCACGGGCGCGTATCCGTTTGTAGGTTTTCAAGGGAAGCCCGTGGGCGATTGCGTCCTCCAGGGTGCCATCGAATTCGTCGTAGCGGGGGTCGTTGACGTCGGGGAAGCGCAGTTCCCACTCTTCGTCGTTTTCCACGGCGCGCATGAAATCGTCGGTAATGCCGACGGAAATGTTGAAATTGGTGATGGCGTTTTCGTCGGTTTTACAGGTGACGAATTCTTCGATGTCAGGGTGGTCAACGCGCAACACGCCCATGTTGGCGCCGCGTCGGCTGCCGCCCTGGGCAATTTCGCCGAAGGCCTTGTCGTACACCCGCAGGAAACCGACTGGCCCGGTGGCCTGTCCGGCGGAAGATTTGACCAATGCTCCTTTCGGGCGCAGGCGAGAGAAGGCAAAACCGTTGCCGCCGCCAGTTTGCTGGATGAGCGCCGCATTGCGCAGCGTCTCGAAGATGCCGTTGCCGTAGCGCCCCATGTCGTCGCTGATGGGCAGCACGAAGCAGGCGGCCAGTTGTCCCAGCGGGGTGCCCGCGCCGGTGAAAGTGGGGGAGTTGGGGAGGAAGCGTTTGGCGCTCAACAGGTCGTAGAAGCGTTCTGCGGTGGCGAGGATGTCTCCTCCCCAGGTCTCTTCGGCTTTGGCAACGTGGTACGCGACGCGCCAGAAAGTTTGCTCTGGCGTTTCGATGGGGTTGCCCTCAGCATCACGGCGTACATAGCGGCGCATGAAGACTTTGCGGGCGTTTTCTGTGAGCACAACTTTGCGCGCCCCCGGAGGAAGGGGTGGGGTGGGGAGCAGTTTTTTTGCGGGACGTTGGCGGGTTTGGGTCATGGCAAATTCTCCTCTCTGAATGAAGACGCGTTGAACCAGCCCCCTGGGGTGCAGGGGAAACCGATGAGCGCTTATGTGATTAGGGCAACGGGGGAGGTTGGTGTGTTAACCTTCCAGCAGGCGGTCAATCTCGTCCCGAATGGCTCCCAGGTCATCCAGGCCGAGGTACACGATGGCGTAGCGGATGTAGGCCACCTGGTCGAGTTTCTTCAACCCGGCGATGACCATATCGCCAACCACGCGGGAGGATACTTCTTCCTTGCCCATTTGCTGCAAACTGGATTCAATCTCACCGACCAGCCGTTCTATCTCGGCAGCAGAGACGGGGCGCTTGGCGCAGGCAATACGGATGCCGCGCAACAGTTTGTCGCGGTCGAATTCCTCGCGCATGCCGTCTTGCTTGACAATCAAGGGGGTGGCTGTAATCGGCCGCTCGTACGTGCTGAAGCGTTGATGGCAGTGCATGCATTCACGGCGGCGACGAATGCCGCCGCGCGGGTCATGGCTGGTATCCAGCACTCTGGAGCGGGGGTGATTGCAGTAAGGACAGTGCATGAAGTATCCGTTGTCAATAGGAAATCAGTACCGCCATATCTGGGGGTTGGTTGTTTCCTGCTCCCCATATCTGGCGGTGGGCGCTCATTGTAGCACACCTGCTGGCAGAGGACAATACCATTAGTTTAAAAAAAGCGAAATTTTAAGACTGGCGCATGTTGCCTTGCAGCATGACGATATCTCACAAGCCCCTCTGTGGGGCAACATGCGCTGTGCGGGCAGGTCAAAACGACCTGCCCGCCGCTTGTGGAGGGAGGTATATCGCTGCCAGGAGCGGGTATTTCAGCGCATGCGTTTGCGCAGGAAGGTCGGAATATCCAGGTCGTCGGTGTTGTAGGTTTGTGGCTGGAAGGCTTCGGGACGATTGTCCTGGGGAGCGGACTTTTCTTCGGCGGGAGCCTGGGATGCGCTGCCCGAACTTTCGACGCGTACCTGCGGGGTGTTGTTCAGCCGCCGGGGGATGGCGGAGGAGCGCTCGAAGCCGGTGGCAATCACGGTAACGCGTACATCCTCGCCCATGTCGGGGTCGATGACCGCACCGAAAATCAGGTTGACATCCGGGTGGGCGGTCTCCTTGATGATGGCTGCCGCCTGGTTGACCTCGAAGAGGGTCAGGTCGGGGCCACCAGTGATGTTGAACAGGATGCCGCGCGCACCGTCGATGGTGATGTCCAGCAACTGGCTGGAGATGGCCTGTTCGGCGGCCACACGGGCGCGGTCTTCGCCGCTGGCTTTGCCCACAGCCATCAGGGCGGCACCGCCCTCGGACATGATGGTGCGTACATCGGCGAAGTCCAGGTTGATGAGGCCGGGCACGGTAATCAATTCGGAGATGCCCTGCACACCCTGACGGAGCACGTCATCGGCGACTTTGAAGGCGTCCTGCAGGTTGACGCGCTTGTCCACGATTTGCAGCAAGCGGTCGTTGGGGATGACGATGAGGGTGTCGGCGTGTTCTTTGAGCCCGTCGATGCCCTTTTCGGCGGATTGGATGCGGCGCGAGCCTTCGAACATGAAGGGGCGGGTGACCACACCAATGGTCAGCGCACCCACATCGCGGGCGATTTGGGCTACGATTGGGCTGGCGCCCGTCCCCGTGCCGCCGCCCATGCCCGCGGTGACGAAGACCATGTCGGCGCCTTTGAGCACGCTGTACAGCGCCTCGGCCGATTCTTCGGCTGCCTTGCGCCCGATTTCGGGGTCACCACCGGAACCCAGGCCGCGGGTCAATTTTTCGCCAATGCGCACGCGCGTCTTGGCTTTGGAGAGCAGCAATGCCTGGGCATCCGTGTTCACAGCCACGAATTCCACGCCTTGCAGCCCCTCGTCAATCATCCGGTCAACGGCATTGCAGCCGCCGCCGCCTACGCCCACGACCTTGATGCGGGCGAAGGACTCCAGTTGGTTGAGATTGGGTTGATTGGTCATCACAAAACCTCCTCCACAAAATGGGTTGGTTGGTCAGTTGTCGGATGGATGCGCTGCCGGGCCTCAGGGCAACAGGCGGCGCAGGAAGTGTTTGATTTTTTCCCAGGTGAGGCCGCTGGCAGTACTGCGCCGCGCTGGACTGGCGTCCATGCTGTGCATCAGTTGCGCCCAGCGTAACAACCCCACGCTTGTGGCGTAGGCCGGGGAATTCAGGCGGTCGGCCATGCCGCCCAGGTCTTCCGGTTGTGCCAGTCGTACCGGCATACCCAGGACGCGGCTGGCCAGTTTTTGTGTGCCGGGTAGCAAACTGCCGCCGCCGGTCAGTACCAGGCCGGCAGGCAACAAGGCGTCGTAGCCGCTGCGTTTGATGTCCTGCTGCACCAGGTCGAAGATTTCTTCCATGCGGGCTTCGATGATGTGTACCAGGTCGGCGCGGCTGACCTGAACCGGTTGCTCAGCGCCAAAGGGGCGGATGCGGAAATATTCATCGGCGCGCACCTCGCTTTGCAGGGTGTGTCCATGCTGGCGTTTGACTTCCTCCGCCTGTTCGGGGGGAAGGCGCAGCCCGTGGGCGATATCGGCCGTCACGTGGTTGCCACCCACGTTGAAGACCGTGGTGTGCCAGATATCCCCTTCGATGTAAATTGCCAGGTCGGTGGTGCCGCCGCCGATGTCGCACACGGCCACCCCCATCTGACGTTCGGTATCGGTGAGCACGGCTTCGCCGGAGGCCAGAGGGTTGAGTACAAATTGTACAACATCTACCCCGGCTGCGGCAACACATTGCCGCAGGTTCTCGATGGTGGAGGCGGCAGCGGTAATGATGTGCGTTTCGACTTCCAGGCGGTAACCGTGCATGCCGACGGGCATGCGAATGCCTTCCTGCCCATCGATGCTGAAGCCGCGCTGCACCACATGAACGATTTCACGGTTGTGTGCCAGTGGAACGGCGCGCGCGGCATCCAGGGCGCGCAAGACATCTTCCTGGTCTACCACGCCGCCGGAAATGCCCACCACACCTTTGCTGTTGCTGGAATCGACTTGCGCGCCAGAGAGGCTGACCAGCGCGTGGGTGATTTCCAGCCCGGAGGTGTGCTCTGCTTTTTCTACAGAACGCGCAATGGCCTGGCTGGCGGCTTCCAAATCCACGACCACCCCTTTCCGCATGCCGCGCGATGGCTCTATGCCCACCCCCAGGATGTGAATTTTTCCCTGGGGGGTGAGGCGTGCCACCAGCGTGCAAACTTTGGTGGTGCCTACGTCGATGCCGTAAATGATGTTCTCTTCCATGCGTGCCTCACGGTGCCAGCCGGTAGTAGGGAGCGCGGCTGTATTCCAGGCTGACAAAGACCGGATGAATGTCGTTGGTTTGCAGGTATTGCACCAGCGCGGCGTAGGTGCGCAATTTTTCGGTGATGTCGTCCAGGTGCATGCCGAAGTACACCTGCCAGCCGAGAGGGTCCTGCCATCCCAGCCCGTGTTCACGGGAGAAGACCAGCGGTGCCCCCTGGGGGGCGAGGCGTCCCACCTGGAGGCAGGCAGCCACTACATCGGAGGGCAGCACCTGCCCCGGAAGGGGGGATTCTCCCAAAGGGGGCGCGGTTTCCGCGTGGACTTCTATCAAATCGGGGGCTTCTCCCCGCGGAGGGAAGCCGATGCCCTGCATATCTACCCAGGTTGTGCGGCCGTCCTGTATCCACACCAGCACAGGCTGGCGCTCGACTGCCTGGATGCGTACCCGCGCCGGGAAGCCGATGTGGATTTGGGGGGAGGCCAGTTCTGGGAAGGCAGCCTGTACTTGCGCACGCAACATGCGCACATCCACGGCGAAGACCGGCGTACCGCGCAAGGGAATGAGGGTGAGCACATCCGCCGGGGTGACGCGCTCTGCTCCGATGAGTTCCACGGTATCCACCCGGTAGGCTGCTGCATTCCACAGCCATAGCAGGCTGAGTGCCAGCAAAATGCTGAGTGCCGCGGAGAGCAGCCGCCATCCCGGAGTTATGAGGGGAATTCCGGCGACAGAGAGTTCTGCTCCATTGCGCAAGGGCAGGTCGATACGTCGCCGTACCTTTCGCCGTGTGGTTGTGGCTGACACCCCCGGCATTCCGCCGCGTACGACCACCGCAGGCAGCGGGGTGTGCTGCTTGCGGGCAGCCACGCGTCGGGCAGGCTTTTTGGCGCTGCGAGCGGCGCGTCGCTGGCGTATACGGTCGGAACGGCGTTCTGCAGGGGTCATGATTCGCGGCGATAAATGGTTTTGGCTCTTTCGGCTTTGCGTTCCAGGGCGAGGGTGATGAGACGGTCGAGCAGTTGTGCGTAGGGAAGCCCGCTGGCTTCCCACAGTTTGGGGTACATGCTGATTTGGGTAAAGCCCGGAATGGTGTTGACTTCGTTCAGGTAGGCCTGCCCGGTGTCGCGGTCCAGGAGGAAGTCGACGCGTGCCATGCCGGCACAATCGATGGCTTTGTAGGCGCGGACGGCCAGGTTGCGCAATCGCTCGCTTTCGGTTTCCGGCAGCGGGGCCGGGATGAGCAATTCGGAGCGGTCGTCGTGGTATTTGGCCTCGTAGGTGTAGAAATCGGCGGCTGGACGGATTTCGCCGGGGATGGAGGCCTGCGGCTCGTCGTTGCCCAACACGCTGATTTCGATTTCGCGGGCGTTCAGTCCTTTTTCCACCAGGATGCGGCGGTCGTAGCGGGCGGCTTCCAGCAGCCCTTCGTACAGGTCGCTGCGGGTGCGGCATTTGGTGATGCCCACCGATGACCCCAGGTTGGCCGGTTTGACGAACAGCGGGTAGTGGCCGTTCAAGGCTGTTTCGATGTGCGTAAGCGTTTTCTGGATGTCTTTTTCGATTTCGCTGCGCCGCAGAATGACCCAGTCTACCACAGGGATATCGTTGGCGCGCATTACGGCTTTGAAAAGGTCTTTGTCCATGCCGACGGCAGAACCGGCCACACCGGGGCCGACGTAGGCCAGGTCCGCCATTTCGAGCAGCCCTTGCAGCGTGCCATCCTCGCCGAAAGTGCCGTGCAGTACGGGGAAGACCACGTCCAGGTGAGCAATGCGTTCTCCGTTTTGCAGGTCTCGCAGGCCGGGACGGGTGGGGTCGGGCAGCAGGGTGACGGGGGTAAGGCCGACGGTGTTTCCCGCGGCCAGGGCTTCGAGCGCGTTTTCTCCGCTGAACCAGGCGCCTTCTTTGGTGATGCCGATTTCTACGATGCGGTATTTTTTCCTGTCCAGTGCGGCCAGCACAGAGCGCGCCGATTCAAGGGAAACTTCGTGTTCTCCGGAGCGCCCTCCGAAGAGTACGCCGATGGTGAGGGGGGAGGTAGTTTGCATGGGGAGTCGGGTAGTCTGTTAGTCGCGTAGTCTTTTGGTCTGTTAGTCTTTTGGTCTGTTAGTCTGGTAGTCTTTTGGTCGGGTGGTCGCTTGGTCTGATAGTCTTTTGGTCGCGTAG
>DAOTWV010000272.1:0-15078 GCA_034435695.1 Anaerolineales bacterium
GCTCAGCACAGGCGCTTCGACGGTAGTCGGTGCATCGGTATCGTAGGCCAGGCCTCTGGCCTGTCCGGCGCAAGGCATAGCCTTGCGCTACCCTGGTGCTCAGCACACGTACTTCGACGGTGGTTGGTGCATCGGTATCGTAGGACAGGCTTCTGGCCTGTCCGGCGCAAGGCGTAGCCTTGCGCTACCCTGGGGCTTGGGGAAAGTACTTCGAAAAATTTCAACCACCGGGTTTTGGCTATTCTCCCACCTGAAAGCGGTAGCCGTATCCGCGGTCGTTGTGGATGTAAATGGGGTTTTCCGGGTCTGGTTCGATTTTCTTGCGCAGGTGCCAGATGTAACGGCGTACATGCCCCACTTCGTTGGCGTATTGCGGTCCCCACACTTCGCGTACCAGGTCTTCCGGGGAAACGGTTGTGCCATTGCGTTTCATCAGGGCGACCAGCAACTTGTATTCGGTGGGGGTAAGCGAAATCAGCGTTGGGCCGCGGTAAACCTTGTGGGTGCTCAAATCTACCCGCAGGTCACCGGCCTGCAATTGACGGGGCTGGGTGCTTTCCCGATTTTTGGCGCGCCCCAGGACGGCGCCCACCCGCGCGGCCAGTTGCGCAAAGGAAAACGGCTTGGTGACGTAATCATCCGCACCGAGAGAGAAGCCGCGCAGGATGTCGGACTCCTCGCCGCGGGCGGTCAGCATGATGACAGGGATATCGCTGACTTCACGGATGCGTTCCAGTGTTTCCCAGCCATCCTTTTCGGGCATGGTGACATCCAGAATGACCAAATCCGGCGGCTGACGAAAGAGGGCGCGCAAGCCCTCGCGTCCATTGGACGCGCTGCGCACCTGGTATCCCTGGTTTTCCAGGTAGGTTCCCAGCAATGCAACCAGGTTGGAATCGTCGTCAATCAACAAGAGTGTGGTCATAGGTTACGCTTCCGGGGTGATATCTGCCGGCAGGGTAACGGTGACGCGGGTTCCAGGGGCGTGTGCGTCCTGCCAGACGGGGGTTTCCACTTGAATGGAGCCGTTTTGGGCTTCGGTGAGTTTGCGGGAGAAGTACAGCCCCAACCCCCAGCCCGTTGGGGCATTCTCACCCGTGTGGGCGCGGTGAAAACGGGTGAAGATGTGCGGCAACTCTGCCTGGGGAATGCCTGGCCCGTGGTCGGTTACCGCAATCTGGATGGTGTCTCGCTGTTGGTGCGCGCTGATGTGGATGGGGGTTCCCGGTGGGGCGTATTTGTCGGCGTTGCGCAGCAGGTTACGCACGACTTCTTCCGTGTATACCTCGTCTGCCCACAGGGGAGGCAGGTTGCTGTCCACATCCCACACCAGGGGGCGGTTAGACGCGCCCAACGTTCCCTTGATGGCGTTTTCCAGCAAAGGACGGACGGCAACCGGGCCACAGGTAACTTGCAGTTTGCCTGCTTCCAGCCGGGAGATATCGAGGATGGTTTGTACGACGCGCGTCAGGTGATTGGTTTCGCCGAGGATGGTTTGCAGGGCGTGTTGGACGCGCGGCGGCAGGTCTGCCTCCTGCAAGGCGACTTCCACGCCGCCGTTGATGACGGTTAGTGGTGCGCGTAGTTCGTGGCTCACCAGGGAAACGAAGTCGGACTTGAGTTGGTCGAGTTGTTGCAATTCGGCATTGACCTGTGCCAGTTCCCGGTTGCGGGCTTCGAGCGCAGCGGTGCGCTCGGCGACGATGTCTTCCAATTGGGCATTGAGGGTTTCCAGTTCCTGCCGCGTGCGGGTTTCCTTTTTCAGCAGGTAGCGCACATACCCCACTGCCAGAGCCGTGGCGATTGGCCCGCTGATGCCGAAGATGAAGATTTCGGCGTTCATATTGAAACTGAAGGGTTCACGCGGCCCGCCGAAAATCCCCATGCCGTGTTCCCCGATTTCGTACATGGTGGCAATCAGGAAGAGCATCATCGGCAGCACCCATTGCAATATGCGCATACCCCGGTCTGGGTCGCGGAAGGGGGCAAAGAGCCAACTGTCGAAGAGACGGCGGTAGAAACGTTCTGGCATGGGGCGGGGACTCCTGGTGGGGAGTAAGGGGGTCTGTTGAGATTATAGCAAAGGCTTTGGTTTGCGGTTGCGCGAGGACGTAATCGCGACATTTTGCGACATCTCTTTCATCCGCCTTGGTGGTAAAGTTTAACCGCAAATGAGAAAAGGGTACGCTGGTACTCTCAATCCTGTTTTTGAGGAGGATTATCCCATGTCCAAGAAATTCTTTGTTGTCATGACTGCTCTGGTCGTGCTGGCGCTGGCGCTGGCGGCCTGCGGCGGTCAGGCGACGCCAGAGCCGACGAAGGCCCCGGCGGAGCAACCTACCAAGGCTGCGGTGGAGCAACCCACCAAAGCCCCCGAACCCACCTCGGCCCCCGCGGCTGTGGTAGGGGATGCAGCCGCCGGTGAAGCCCTGTTCAATCAGGACACCATCGGTTCGGCCCCTGGCTGCAAGACCTGCCACTCCATCGAGCCCAACACCGTCATCGTTGGCCCCTCGCTGTACGGCATGGCCGATGACGCCGCCCAGGATAACCCCGACGACCCGGCGGCCTTCCTCAAGGAAGCCATCGTAGACCCGAATGCGGATATCGCCGGCGGTTTCCAACCCAACATCATGTACCAGAACTACGGGAAGGACCTGAGCGAACAGCAGATTGCCGACCTGGTGGCCTATCTGATGACGCTGAAGGAAAGCGGCGAAGCCAGCGTTGCCCCCGAAGGCAACCCCGTACGCGGTGGCTTGCTGTACGACAAATGGTGGGATGTGACCGGTGCCGATGAGCCGACCGAGGCCCAGGCTTTGTGGCAGGGTGAGGCCGAAGGCGCTGGCGATACCTGGCGCTGCAAATCTTGCCACGGCTGGTTCTTCACCGGCGAAGGGGATTACCCCGGTATTCTGAACCTGGCTGGCAGCGACCCCAATGAGATTCTGGCAGCCCTCAAGGGTGAAACCAACCCCAAGCACGATTTCTCCACCGTCATGGAAGAGCAGGACCTGATTGACCTGTCCCTCTTCATCAGCCAAAAGATGTTCGATGCCTCCGAAATCGTGGACGCCAATGGCAAACCGGTCAATGGTGATGCTGCTGCGGGTGAAACCACCTTCCAGGTGTGCGCCGCCTGCCACGGCCCCCAGGGTCTGGCCATCAACTTCCACCACGATGAACAGGAACCGCCCGAATACATTCCCACCATCGCACAGGAAGACCCCGGCGAATTCCTGAGCAAAGCGCATTGGGGCCAGCCCGGTCACCCCGAAATGCCCGCTGGCGATTCGCTCGGCTTCACCACCCAGGATTACGCCAACCTGCTGGCCTACCTGCAACAGTTCCCCACCTCCTCGCCGCTCACCGAAGGCGGTCAGATGTATGACAACTGGTGGAAGACTGCTGTTGTGGATGAGCCGCAGGGCGAAATGCCGCTGTGGGCCAATGCCGACATGAGCAAGGCGGAGAACGAAGACGAAGTGCCTGCTGGTGCGGATACGTGGCGCTGCTCCACCTGCCACGGCTGGAATTACAAAGGCGAATTCGGCTTCCCCGGTATCTGGGATGCCCAGAACAAGAGTGCGGATGAAATCCTGGCGGCCCTGACCGGCCAGACCAACCCCGACCACGACTTCTCGCAGTTCCTGGATGCCGACCGGCTGAACGCTTTGGTGACCTTCATCCAGCAAGGGCAGATTGACAAGAGCCAGTACATCAACGCTGACGACACGGTCAACGGTGATGCCGAGCATGGACAGCAGATGTTCTCTGCAGTGTGCACCCGCTGCCATGGTACTGATGGCACGGAAATCAACTTCCACGAAGGCACGGATGAGCCGCCGGAATATGTCGGCACCGTAGCCTCTGGCGAAATCTGGGAGTTCTTCAACAAGGCGTCCTTCGGCCAGCCCGGCGAGGCCATGCCTGCCGGCCTGAACATGGGCTGGACCTGGCAGGATATCGCCGACCTGGCGGCCTATGCCCAGACGCTGCCGACCAGCAAATAACCCCCTTTGTCTCATCGGCTCTCGCGGCTGACGAGAATCCAGAACGCGGTGGGGAATGCGGCTTGCCGCATTCCCCGCCGTCGTGTAATCACCCTGGAGGGTGATGCGCGTATCGTGCAGGTATGGGTATCCTTGGCAAAGTGACTTTTGTCACGCAAAAAATCACCCTTTCCGGGAAAGAAAGAAAACACTTTTTTTTCGGTCAAAAATCCTTATCTTGGGTATAATTGTTCCGATTTTCTCAATGCCGTGGGCGCACCGCGGCATATCGCGCGTTGTTTACGTGCCTGTTGCAGAGCAAGTCATACCATGTCCCCGCTGTCCTGTCAGACAGCGCCGTTATTCATCCCAACTGATTTAGGAGGTTTCTTATGCCCCTGAAAACGTGGTTGCGTCCGCCGGTGCTGGCGTTTCTTGCCATCCTTGTGGTAATCGGCGCGCTCACCGTTGTCTTGGGCGGCAAGGCGCAGGCGCAGGCGCCCCAACCCATTGCCTTCGACCACTCGGTGCACGTCACCGAAATCGGGGTGCCCTGCCTGTATTGCCACTCAAACGCCCAACGCGGACAATCTGCAGGTTTGCCCACGCTGGAGAAATGTCAGGGTTGCCATAGCCAGATTGACCCCGGCGACTCCCCGGCGCTGCAAGACCTGGCACGCTATGCCGAAGGCAACCAGCCCATCAAATGGGTGCCTGTTGCCCTGGAGCCCGATTTCGTGTATTTCAGTCATCGCCCGCACGTCAACGCGGGACTGAATTGCGAAACCTGCCATGGTGATGTCGGGCAGATGACCGTCGCCGAACCGCAGGGCGACATGAACATGGGGTGGTGCCTGTCCTGTCACAAGGACCTGGCCCCTGAACATTTTGTCAAACTTTCGGATTGCGCCACCTGCCACAAGTAGGCGCTTCCGTGGCAAGGAGAGACTTATGAGCCAAAGGATTTCGCGACGCGAATTTCTCAAGTTGCTTGGCGCAGGCGCGGTGACCACGGCAGCCCTCACCGGTTGCGGGTCGGCCACGCAGCGCGTCAACCGTGAGCCGTACGCGTCCATGCCGGAATACACCCTGCCAGGTACCAGCACCTACTATGCCACCACCTGCCGTGAATGCCCGGCAGGCTGCGGGCTGGTGGTGCGCACCGTGGAAGGGCGCGCCATCAAGGTGGAGGGCAACCCGGCACACCCCGTCAGCCGGGGACGCACCTGTGCACGCGGACAGGCTTCCGTTCAAACCCTCTACAACCCCGACCGCTTGCAGAGCGCCGTCAAACAGGCACAACGCGGCAGCGGGAAATTCGACCCCATGTCCTGGGAGGAGGCCATCCAGGTTGTCCAGGATGCCCTCGCCAACAACGACCCCGATAGCGTTGCCTTCCTCCTCGGCCTGGAAAATGACCACCTGGCAGACCTGGTGAACGAAATCACCGCCGCTATGGGGGCGCGTGCCCCGTATCGTTTCGGCGCGTTGGGCATGCTGGATGCCCGCAACACGCTGGTGATGGCCAATGTGCTGCTCTTTGGGCACCCTGGCCTGCCAGTCTTCGATATTGCCCATGCCGAAGTAACCTTCTCCTTCGGCGCAAACTTCACCGAAACCTGGCTTTCGCCGGTCTTTTACGCCGGTGCCTATGGCGCCATGCGCAAAGGAACCCCTGGTCAGCGCGGCTACCTGGTGCACTTCGAGCCGCGTATGTCGCAGACGGCCGCCAATGCCGATGAGTGGTATCCCATCAAACCGGGCACCGAAGCGCTGGTGGCGCAGGCGCTGGGCGCGCTGGTAGCCGAGGAAATCGGCATTCCCACCGAAGGTTTGTTCGCCGATGTGGATGTGGCTGCCGCAGCGAGCGAATCTGGCGTTTCCGAAGAAGACCTGCACCGCCTGGCGATGATGTTTGCCCAATCCCAGCGGCGGGTTGCCATCCCCGGTGCAAGCGCGCTGGGGCACACCAACGGTCTGGATGCGGCCAAAGCCATCATGGGGCTCAACGTACTGGTGGAGAATCTGGGCAAAGCGGGTGGCGTCTCGTTGATGCCTGAATCGGCGCTGGGCGGCGTCCAGAT
Organism: Anaerolineales bacterium; assembly: GCA_034435695.1. Lineage (GTDB taxonomy): Bacteria > Chloroflexota > Anaerolineae > Anaerolineales > DRKV01 > DRKV01. The sequence continues at coordinate 6,077 of DAOTWV010000272.1, forward strand.
GCCCTCCACACTGAACGACTTGAACGCCCTGGTGAAGAAGATGAACAGCGGCAAAATCAAGGCGCTCTTCATCCACGGCTGCAATCCGGTCTTCGAATTGCCGGCGGCTTCCGGTTTCGCCGCCGCCCTGCAGAACGTCCCGCTGGTGGTGGCCTTCTCCTCCTTCCCGGATGAAACCGCACAGCAGGCCGATTTCGTTTTGCCTGACCACACCGGCCTGGAGGCCTGGGGATACCAGAAGGTGTCCACCGCCTCCGACCGCATCACGCTCTCCAGTTTGCAGCCCGTGGTCGTGCCGGTGCAGGATACGCGTGCTACTGCCGATGTACTCCTGGCCGCCGTGCAGGCCATTGGCGGCGACCTGGCGAAGCAGGTGCCCTACGAGAACGAAGTGGCCTTCATCAAAGCCAGACTGGAAGCCCTGGTGGGCGAAGATGGTTACTATGCCGCCCCGGAAATCAACACCCTGTGGGCGCGCTGGCTGCAAGTCGGCGGCTGGTGGGACAAAGACGCCCTGCTGACCGCACCCGACCTGGCCCACGCCCTCAACACACTGCAAAAACAGCCTGCGACGCTCCCCGCAGCCTCCTTCTCTGGTGACGAGGCCGAGTACCCGCTGCACCTGATGGTGTACCCCGCTGCCAACCTGGGCGACGGGCGCGGCGCCAACAACCCCTGGCTGCAGGAAACCCCCGACCCGATGACCACCGTGATGTGGAACTCGTGGATTGAAATCAGCCCCGACCTGGCGCTGGAACTGGGCGTGCGCGATGACGACGTGGTACGTGTCACCTCCCCCGCGGGTTCGGTGGAAGCCGTGGTCTACGTTTACCCCGCCATCCGCCCGGATACGGTGGCCATCCCTGTGGGGCAGGGGCACACCGCCCTGGGACGTTATGCCCAAAATCGGGGCTGCAACCCCCTGCAATTGCTGGATATCCAGAAAGACGCCTCGGGAAATCTGGCGTTTGCAGCCACGCGGGTGAAGATTGAACCTACCGGTAAGAAACACCAACTGGCCCGCATGGAAGACCGCGTTGGTGTGTATGGTGACCGTTATGGAGAGTTGTACCGATGAGCGAGACAGCACAAGAAAAATGGGGTATGGTCATTGACCTGGACCGCTGCAACGGCTGCCAGGCCTGTGTGACAGCCTGCTCGCTGGAGAACAACGTGGGCTTTGTCGGAGAAGAATCGGCGGCCTACGGGCGCGGCATGCACTGGATTCGCATTCAGCGCTATTGGGAAGGCGAATATCCGAACATTACGGCGCGTTTCCGCCCGGTGATGTGTCAGCAGTGCGGTCACGCACCCTGCGAACCCGTCTGCCCGGTGTTTGCTACCTACCACAGCGAGAGTGAGCAAATCAACGTGCAGGTGTACAACCGCTGCATCGGCACGCGGTATTGCGCCAACAACTGCCCCTACGTGGCGCGCACCTTCAACTGGTTCGATTGGGAGTGGCCGGAGCCACTCAACGAACAATTGAACCCGGATGTCACCGTGCGCCGCCGGGGTATCATGGAAAAGTGTACCTTCTGCATTCAGCGCATCCGCAAGAGCGAAGAAGACGCCAAAGCAGAAGGGCGCGAAGTGGCTGATGGCGAAGTCCAGCCGGCCTGTGCGCAGGCCTGCCCGGCAGATGCCATCGTCTTTGGGAACCTGGCCGACCCGGAGAGCAAGGTCAGCCGCCTGGCACGCAGCGCCCGCGCGGAAAAATTGCTCGAAGACCTGGGCACCGAGACCAAGGTGATTTATCTCAAGGGAGGCAGCAGCCGTGACCGCTAAACTTTCCGCTTTCCCGAAAGGCCATGCTCACGAGCATGAAGAAGAAGACCCCCGCGAACACCTGATGTTCGACCCGCGCCCGCGCGAAGAAATGAACCGCATGGTGCTCGAATCCATGCAGGATACGCCGCTCAGTTACTGGGTGGCCGTCGGCGTGTTGGGACTGCTGGTGCTGGTAGCCCTGTTCGGTGCATGGGGCTACATGATTGCCAACGGTATGGGGGTGGCTGGTATCCGCCGTCCCATTTACTGGGGTGTGTTCATCGCCAACTTCGTGTTCTGGATTGGTATCAGCCATGCCGGAACCTTCGTTTCGGCCATTTTGCGCGTTTTCAAGGCCGAATTTCGCCGCCCCTTCACGCGTGCCGCCGAATTGATGACCACCTTCGGCCTGGCGGCCGCCGGTCTGTACCCCCTCATCCACCTGGGGCGCACCTGGCGCTTCTACTGGATGATTCCCTACCCCAATCAGCGCTGGCTGTGGCCCAACTTCCACTCCCCGCTGATGTGGGATATGCTCGCCATCACCACCTACCTGTTGAGCAGCACCATCTACCTGTACCTGCCGCTCATCCCCGACCTGGCGATGGCGCGTGACCACACCACCGGCTGGCGGCAGAAACTGTACCGCATCCTGGCGCTGGGCTGGCGCGGCACCGAAGCCGAATTCCACCACCTGCACACTGCCATCAACATCTTCGCCTTCGCCATCATCCCGGTGATGTTCTCCGTCCACACCATCGTGGCCTGGGACTTCGCGGTGGCACAAACCGTGGGCTGGCATTCCACCATCTTCGGGCCGTACTTCGTGGTAGGCGCCATCCTCTCCGGGGTTTCGGCGGTCACGATGGTGCTGGCGCTCATCCGTGGCACCATGAAGCACATGGATTACTTCATCCGCCCGGAGCACTTCGATGCACTCGGCAAACTGGTGCTTATCTTCTCCATGGCCTGGGGCTACTTCTTCTTCAACGACTTCAACCTGGAGTGGTACGGAGGTGACGCGGCCGGCCATGCGGTGATGGAACACCATTTGCACGGCCCGCTTTCGTGGATTTGGTATGGCATGTTGTTCGCCAATATCATCGTTCCCTGGGCTACGCTGTGGAACAAGAAAATCCGCAGCAAACCGTGGGCGATGTTTACCATTGGTTTCATCATCAACCTGGGGATGTACGCTGAGCGTTTCATGATTGTCACCTTCGTTCTCAGCCGCGGCCGTATGCCCTTCGATTGGGGCTGGTATAAACCATCCCTGGTGGAACTTTCCATCAGCCTGGGTTCGATTGCCCTGTTCCTCTTCCTGTATGCGGTCATGTCCCGTCTCATTCCGCTTATCCCGGTGTGGGAAGTGCAGGAAGGCCAACTGGCGCATACCCTGCGCCGCATCGGCAAGGCTGATATCCCCACCACCAGCGAGTTAGAGTAAAAGGAGCGTGTGAAAATGTCCGAAGGCGTTGTTCACCTCGCTTTGTTCAAGAAAATTGACCATACCGCCGAGGCGCTGGATGTGCTGCGGGAACTGGGCATTGCAGAGGAAGATATGTCGGTTATCTCCGGCTTCCGCATCTCGGAAAAGATGTTGGGACGCCCAATGACCTGGACGAACGTGCCCAAAATCGCCATTGGCGGCTTCCTGGTGGGGTTTGCAGTCAGCATTGCCCTGAACTGGGGCACGCCGCTCCTGTACCCCGTCCATGTCGGCGGGCAGCCGCTCTTGCCGGTACCGCCCACCATCATCCTGACCTTTGAATTGAGCATGCTGGGGCTGATGATTAGCACCTTCCTGGGTGTGCTGTGGGAGAGTATCTTCCCATCCTATGGCCCCAAGGTGTACCATCCCGCTGTTTCGAATGGCAAAATTGCCATTGTCTTCAACTGTCCCCCTGAAGTCCACGAACAGGTGCACGCACGTCTGGCGGAAGTCGGGGCAGAGTGGGTACATCGCACGGAGGCGCAGCCGTTATGAGCAACAAATTCAGCGAATTCCTGACCAGCAGTCTGCGCAACCGCATCATCTTCACCCTGGTGCTGCTTTCCATCCCTATGCTTGCAGGGCTGCTGGTGACCTACGAAGTCATCCAGTTGGACTGGCTCAGTTTCATGGAAGTGCAGCCTTCCTACCGTCCGATGGAAGCACCGCACCCCGTGCCGGCCGATTCCATCCCGGTGGATGGTCCCATCTACATCCAGGGGCTGGGCTCCCCCGAAAACCCGGTCGAAGCCGATGACGTTTCCCTGCAGCGCGGCCAGATTCTGTACGCCCTCAACTGCGCTGTGTGCCACGGCCCCAACGGCAAGGGTGACGGCCCCATGGCCGCACATTTGAAGGAGCAGCCCGCCGACCTGACGGACGTTGGTGTGCAGAACAGCAGCGACGGCACGCTTTTCCTGGTGATTACCAACGGTGTCCCAGGGAGTATGCCCGCCTTGCGGGAAAACCTGACGCCGCGCGAGCGCTGGGACGTTGTCAACTACGTCAAAAGCGGCAACCTGACTCCCCCTGAGGTGGTTTCCACGGCCCTCAAAGGGCAGCGCACCCCGGTGCCGACCCTCATCCCGGCCACCATGCCCCCGGTGGACCTGGCCGGCGCGGCCGGCCCCGCCAAATGCAGCATCGGCGCCCTCGACCTGATTGGCCTGTGGGTGGAAGCCGGTACGCCCGAAAGCGACCCCTTCCCCTTCACCGATGTCAACGGCGCCTCCTGTCAGGCCACCTTTGCCGAAGATGTGCAGCCGCTCTTCACCGAATCCAACATGTGGTATCCCGGTGCGGTGGCCTGCTCCTCGTGCCACAACGCCAACCTGGCGGCCGCTTCCGCCAACATGGACTTGAGCACCTACGAAGGCATTCTGGCTGGCTCCTATCGCACGGATGCCTCCGCAGCGGGCAACGACATCCTGGGCGGCGGTGTGTGGCAGGATAGCACGCTGTTCCTCAAACTCAGCACCGGGCAGATGCCGCTTGGCCGCCCGGCCAATATCCCGATTGACGAACACGGCCCGGTCATCCTGGCCGGTACGCAGGTGGAAACCCCGTAAGGGTGCATAGCAAAAACCAGACAGCGGAGGCCCGCAAGAGCCTCCGCTGTTTTTTTCAGGGGGAAAACGCCTGTTCACAGTTCGTACAATTCCAGCAGCACGCCGCCCGTACTCCGGGGATGCACGAAGGCGTAGCGCCGTCCATCCGCCCCCTGACGCGGCTGCTCGTTGATGAGTTCTGCGCCGTGTTCCCGCAGGCGCTGCATGGCCGCCTCCAGGTCTTCCACCTCCAGGCAGAGGTGGTGCAGGCCTGCGCCGCGTTTGGCGAGGTAGCGCGCCAGCCCGGAATCCTGGGTGGTGGGGCGCACCAGTTCGATTTCACCGCCTTCCAGGGGCAGGAAGGCAATCTCGGCGGCTTCTTCCGGCACTTCTCGCCGGTCGGAGACTTGCAGCCCCAGCGCGTCACGCCAGAACGCCAGGGCGGTCTCCATATCTTCGGTTACGATGGCTAAGTGGTGGATGTGCATGAGGGTGTCAGGTGTCAGGTGTCAGGTGTCAGGTATCAGGTTTCAGGGGGCAGGTGTCAGGTGCCAGGTGGCCGAGTAGCGCAGCGTATCGAGGCCGTGCGGGAGGGAAGTGCGACGTGCGCGGTGCGGGTGCGGAGTGCGGAGTGCGGGGTGCGAAGTGCGGGGTGCGGGGGTATGGGGTACGACGTACGGGGTACGACGTACGGTCTACCGTCCACCGTCCACCGTCATCCCCCCCTACCTCCCGCGCAGGTACTCGCGCACCAGCAGGGCGGCGGTGGCGCCTTCTCCGGCGGCGGAGGCCACCTGTTTGGTGCTGCCGGCGCGTACGTCGCCCGCCGCAAACACGCCGGGGATGCTGGTCTCCAGCATGGAGGGCTGCCGCTCACCGAAGACGCTCAAATCCGCCTGCGTATGGCGCAGGTCGTGGCCGGTGACGATGAAGCCCCACTCGTCCGTGACCACCCCGCTCTGGCGGGCGAAATCGCTGTTGGGCTGCTGCCCGATGAAGATGAACACGCCCGCCGGGTGGATGTCTTCCTGCTGTCCGCTCTGCCGGTCGCGCACGGTGACGGTTTTCAACTTGCCGCCGCTGCCCTGGAAGGAAGTCACCTCGGTGTGGAAGCGCACGCTGATTTTGGGGTGGCGCAGCACCTTCTCCTGAATCACCTGACTGGCGGTCAGTTCGCCGCCGCGCACCAGCAGGGTGACGTGTTCCACGAACTTCACCAGGAACAAACTTTCCTCCGTGGCGCTGTTGCCGCCGCCTACCACGGCGACCGGCTGCCCCTTGTAGAACGGCCCGTCGCAGGTGGCGCAAAAATGGATGCCCGCGCCGATGAAATCCTCCTCCCCAGGGACGCCCAGGCGGCGGTATCGGCTGCCGGTGGCGAGCAGCAAGGCGCTGGCGCTGTACTCGCTGCCGTCGGCGGTGGTGATGCAGTGATAATTGTCGTGACTGTGGAAACCGGTCACGTCCTGCGCCTGTAGCATCTCCACGCCGAAGCGCTGCGCCTGCTGACGCAACTGGTCGGCGAAGTGTGCGCCGGTGGTGCCCTCCGCAAAACCGGGCACGTTGTCCAGGCGCTCGGTGGCTGCGGCCTGTCCGCCCAGCGCGGCGCGTTCGACCACCAGGGTATCGATGCCCTCGCGGGCGGTGTACAGCGCCGCGGTCAGTCCTGCCGGGCCGCCGCCGACCACAATCAAGTCGTAGTGGCTGCGCTCAGCGGTCATCTTCAGCCCCAGTTTGGCGGCCAGTTCGGCGTTGGATGGCTCCACCAGGATGCTGCCATCGGCAAATTCGATGGTCGGGATGATGCGCTTGCCGGCGTTCTTTTGCAGGACGTAGGCTTCGCCGCTTTTGTCCTGCTCGATGTCCACCCAGCGATAGGGAATCTGGTGTTCGCCCAAAAATTGCTTGGCGCGGCGGCAGTCTGGGCACCAGTAGGCGCCGTAGACGGTGATATTCGGTGACATGGGATGCTTTCCTCCTGGCTGAAAAAACTGGCTCTTTGAGATTTTGCAAGGTGCTCAGACTTTGTTCACGAAACCACACGAATTTTCACGAAAAAATCTGCGCAATCTGTGGCCCTGGCACGCAAACACTCAAAGAACCAGGGCGCTGCCCTCAAACCCACACCGGCGGCTGGTACTCGCCCCACACCTGCCGCAGGACGGCGGTGATTTCGCCCAGCGTGATGTCGTTTTCCACGCATGTGATGAAGAGCGGCAGGAGCGGCGCGTCCCCGCGGGCGGCGGATTCCACCTGTGAGAGCAGCGCGGCCACCTTGTGGGGGTCGCGGCGCGCCCGCAGGGCAGCCAGACGGGCGCGTTGCCCCTCCTCGATGGCGGGGTCTACCTTGAGACGCTCCAATTCCCCGGAATCTTCCTTCACCTGGAAGGCATTGACGCCCACGACGATGTTTTCCCCGCTTTCCACGCCCTGTTGATAGCGGTAGGCGGCCTCCTGAATTTCGCCCTGGATGTAGCCCTGCTCGATGGCCTTGAGCGCGCCGCCCATCTCGTCGATTTTTTGGATGTATGCCAGGGCGCGGCGCTCGATTTCATCGGTCAGGTACTCGATGAGGTAGGAACCGGCCAGGGGGTCAATCGTATCGGCCACGCCGGATTCGTAGGCGATGATTTGCTGGGTGCGCAGGGCGGTGCGCACGGATTTTTCGGTGGGCAGCCACAGGGCTTCGTCCATGCTGTTGGTGTGCAGGGATTGGGTGCCGCCCATGACGGCGGCCAGCGCCTGCAGGGTGACGCGCACGATGTTGTTTTCCGGCTGCTGGGCGGTGAGGGTGGAGCCGCCGGTTTGGGTGTGGAAGCGCAGCCGCCAGGATTTGGGGTCTTGCGCCCCGAAGCGCTCGCGCATGATGCGCGCCCACATGCGGCGGGCAGCGCGGAATTTGGCGACCTCCTCCAGAAAGTTGTTGTGGGCGTTGAAGAAGAAGGAAAGTTGCCGGGCGAAGGTATCCACTTCCAGGCCGGCATCCAGCGCGGCCTGCACGTAGGCGATGCCGTTTGCCAGCGTGAAGGCCACCTCCTGTACGGCGGTGGAACCGGCCTCGCGGATGTGGTAGCCGCTGATGCTGATGGTGTTCCAACGCGGAATTTCGCGCTGGCAGTAGGCGAACAGGTCGGTAATCAGCCGCATGGAGGCCGCCGGCGGGAAGATGTAGGTGCCGCGGGCGATGTACTCCTTGAGAATGTCGTTCTGCACCGTGCCGCGCAGTTTGTGCGGCTCCACGCCCTGTTTTTTCGCCACGGCCACGTACATGGCGAGCAAAATCGAGGCCGGGGCGTTGATGGTCATGGAGGTGGAGACCTTGTCCAGCGGGATGCCGCGGAACAGGGTTTCCATATCGTCCAGCGAGGAAATCGAGACGCCCACCTTGCCGACCTCGCCGCGTGCCATCGGGTGGTCGGCGTCATAGCCGATTTGGGTGGGCAGGTCGAAGGCCACCGAGAGTCCGGTTTGCCCCTGCGCCAGCAGATAGCGGTAGCGGGCGTTGGATTCTTCGGCGGTGGCGTAACCGGCGTACTGGCGCATGGTCCACAGGCGGCCGCGGTACATGCTGGGCTGCACGCCGCGCGTGTAGGGGTATTCGCCGGGGAAGCCCAGTTTTTCGGCGTAGCCGGGCGCGGGGTCTTCGGGGGTCAGCAGGGGGGGCAGCGGGATGCCGGATGGGGTCTCGAAGGTCTCCTTGCGCTCCGGAAAGCGTTCTACGGCCTTGCGGTAGGTGGTTTGCAGCCAGTGTGCCAGTTGGTCTTTGATGCTCATAACGGCTCCTGCTGGGATGGGTCGTATAGCGGCAGATGGACGGTGAAACGGGTGTGGTGTTGGGGCTGTGAATCCACCTCGATGCGTCCGCCGTGGGCTTCGACGATTTGCTGGACGATGTACAGCCCCAGTCCGGAACCCTGCTTGTTCAGGCGTTCCCGGTCGCTGGTGCGGTAATACGGCTGGAAGAGGTGTTGCTGGTCTTCGGGTGTGATGCCGCTGCCGGTGTTTTCCACCCAGAAGTACACTTCGTCGGCGCGGCGGGACAGTCCCAGGGTGATGCGTTCCCCTTCGGGGGTGTACTTGATGGCGTTGGAAACCAGGTTGTAGAAAACCTGGTGCAGGCGGTTTTCATCGCCGAAGACGAAGAGGGCTTCTTCGGGCAGGGTACACCGCACCTGGAACTGCTTTGCTACCGG
>DAOTWV010000273.1:0-2107 GCA_034435695.1 Anaerolineales bacterium
CATAACCGCCGACCTGTGCCCCGCAGGGGTAAGCAGTCTCCTGGCGGTCTGAGGGGGATTGCTTCGCCCCTTCGGGGCTCGCAATGACACCGCACAAATATTTTTCGGATAGATATTTCCCCGACTTTGGTGTCCTCAGCCGGGGAATTGATTCCCCGGCGGGTGGGCTGAGCAGTTACCCACAAGAAACATATCCATCTCATTCACAGCATCAAGGAGGAACCTCATGCCCCCATACGAATATCCGCTCCTGCTCAAAAATGTGCTCGAATCCGGCGTCAATTGGGCGCCCGACCAGAAGATTGTGTACCGTGACCAGTTCGAGTACACCTACGCCGACATGTATCAGCGCGTGCTGCAACTGGCAGGGGCGCTCAAGGCCGCCGGTGTACAGATGGGCAGCAAAGTGGGTGTCATCGAATGGGACAGCCACCGCTACCTGGAGATGTACTTTGGCATCCCCGGCATTGGCGCAGTGCTGCACACCATCAACCCGCGCCTGGCCCCGGCAGATGTGGCCTACACCATGATGCACGCCGAAGACGAAGTGCTCATTTTCCACGAAGATTTCCTGCCGCTGGTGGAAAAATTGCGCCCGCAACTCACCAGCGTGCGCCTGTACGTGCTCATCAGTGACAAGGAAACCCCGCCCGAAACCCCCTTCGCCGATACGGATTACGAATCCTTCCTCAAGAGCGCCTCGCCGCTGCCCGAACTGCCCGATTTCGACGAAAACGCGCAGGCCACCCAATCCTACACCACCGGCACGACCGGAAAACCCAAAGGGGTGTACTTCAGTCACCGTCAACTGGTGCTGCACACCCTGGCCGGCATGGCAACCATGGGTATGATGACCGATTTCGGCGGCGTGACCAAGCGCGACGTGTACATGCCTCTCACCCCGCTCTTCCACGTCCACGGCTGGGGCGTGCCCTACATGATGACCATGAGCGGCACCAAGCAGGTCTATCCCGGACGCTACGAACCGCCCATGCTGCTCAAACTCGTCCTCACCCACAAGGTCACCATGAGCCACTGCGTGCCCACCATCCTGCAGATGGTAGTCGGCGCACCGGGCATCGAAAAATATGACCTGAGCGGCTGGAAAATTATCATCGGCGGGGCGCGCCTGACCAAAGGCCTGGCGCAGCAGGCTGCCAAACTGGGCATCCACCTGTACGCCGGCTACGGCATGTCCGAAACCGCCCCCATCCTGACGATTGCCATGCTCAAACCCACCCTGGGCGAACTGAGCGAAGAGGAAGCCATGGACTACCACATCTCCACCGGCGTTCCCATCCCGCTGGTCAAATTGCGTGTGGTCAATGCCGAGGGCGAAGACGTGGCCCGCGATGGCAAAGAGCGCGGCGAAATCGTGGTACGCACCCCATGGCTGACTCCCGGCTACCTGAAAGAGCCGGAACGCAGCGAAGCCCTGTGGGAAGGCGGCTGGCTGCACACCGGCGATGTGGCCGTCATCAAACCCGATGGGTATGTGCAAATCGTTGACCGTCTGAAGGACGTCATCAAGAGCGGCGGCGAGTGGATTACCTCTCTGGAACTGGAAAATCTGCTCAGCCTGCACCCGCAGGTGGCCGAAGCCGCCGTCATCGGTGTGCCGGATGAAAAATGGGGAGAGCGTCCCCTGGCCGTCGTCGTCCCCAAGGGTGATGCCCCCACCGCCGATGCGCTCATCGCCCACCTCAAGCAATACGCCGAGCAAGGTGTCATCACCAATTGGGCTGTGCCCGAAAAATACGAATTCGTCGAAGCCCTGCCCAAGACCAGCGTCGGCAAAATCGACAAGAAGGCCCTGCGCGCCCAGTACGGCGGCGGCATCTAAGGCCTGCAGCGGTGTAGGACAACTGCTTGTCAGTTGTCCCTCCCCGCAACTGGCGAGCCGCTACAACATCGTAGGACAACTGCTTGTCAGTTGTCCCCCCACCGCAACTGGCGAGCAGTTGCGCTACAACATCGCAGGACAACTGCTTGTCAGTTGTCCCTCCCCGCAACTGGCGAGCCGCTACAGCATCGCAGGACAACTGCTCGTCAGTTGTCCCCCGCATCGCAACTGGCGAGCCGCTACAGCATCGTAGGACAACTGCTC
>DAOTWV010000274.1:0-3841 GCA_034435695.1 Anaerolineales bacterium
TCCGCATTTTGCTGAGCATCGGCGAGGATGAAGCCTGCGTCTGTCATCTGGAGGCCGCGCTAGGCTACCGGCAGGCCTACATCTCACAGCACCTGATGGCGCTGCGCAAGGCCGGCCTGCTGGCAACCCGCCGCGAGGGGCGTTTCATTTATTACCGCCTGAAAGATACCCGCCTGCTCGACCTGCTGGGGATGGCTGCTGCCCTGGCCGGCGAGGAACCAGAAAACCTGCTCCTTCTGGAACCTGCGGCTATGATGCCCGGCTGCACCTGTGCAGCCTGCACGATTGATGATGATGAAACCCGCTAAGAAAATATTGCCCAGGATCAAACTTTAGAAAGGAGACACATCATCACATGCAAAAACAGCTTTCCACGCTCGACCGTTACCTGACGCTCTGGATTTTCCTGGCAATGGCCGTTGGGGTCGGCATCGGTTTTCTCTTCCCGCAGGCGGTCAAGGACTTCAACGCGGCCGTCTCGGTGGGAACGACCAATATCCCCATCGCCATCGGCCTGATCCTGATGATGTACCCGCCGCTGGCAAAGGTGCATTACGAAGAACTGGGCGAGGTCTTCCGCAACTGGAAGGTGCTCGGCTTCTCGCTGTTGCAAAACTGGATCATCGGCCCCCTGCTGATGTTCGCCCTGGCGATCATCTTCCTGCGTGATTACCCCGAATACATGGTCGGCCTGATCATGATCGGGCTGGCGCGCTGCATCGCCATGGTGATCGTCTGGAACGAACTGGCGCATGGCGACAGCGAGTACGCCGCCGGGCTGGTGGCCTTCAACAGCATTTTCCAGGTGCTCTTTTACAGCGTGTACGCCTACATCTTCATCACCGTGCTGCCGACCTGGTTCGGCCTGCAGGGCAGCCTGGTGGATATCACCATCGGCGAGATCGCCAGATCGGTGTTCATCTACCTGGGCATTCCCTTCCTGGCCGGCTTCCTGACGCGCTTCGCCCTCATCCGCGTCAAGAGCAAGGAATGGTATCACCGGGAATTCGTCCCCAAAATCAGCCCGCTGACCCTGATCGCGCTGCTCTTCACCATCGTGGTGATGTTCAGCCTGAAAGGCGACCTGATCGTCAGCATCCCGCTGGATGTGGTGCGCATCGCCATCCCGCTGACGATCTACTTCGTGCTGATGTTCCTGGTCTCGTTCTGGATGGGACACCGCATCGGGGCGGATTACAGCAAGTCCACCACGCTGGCTTTCACTGCCGCCAGCAATAACTTCGAACTGGCAATTGCGGTGGCCGTAGCGGTCTTTGGCATCAACTCCGGGGCGGCTTTTGCTGCAGTCATCGGGCCATTGATCGAGGTGCCGGTGATGATCGGGCTGGTCAACGTGGCTTTCTGGCTGCAAAAACGCATGTTCAACGAAGTCAAGTCCGCGCCAACGCTGGCGGCCGCGGCCGCCGAGGCCTGCCCGCCGGATGAACGGCTGTTGAAGTAAGTTTTTTGCCCCGCTTTCGGGCGGGGCTTTTTCCCCGCTCAACATATTCAAAAACAGGAATGTGAAAATGACCCAAAACGTGCTTTCTACCCCATCCTCCGATTCTCCTTCCCAGCGCGGCGATGCCCGCGTCTGGGGTCTGGTGCTGCTGGCAGCGGTCATCTGGGTGGCGCTTTACAACGTCATACAGCCGCTGGCAAACTGGATCGCCTACGGACTGTTCGGCCTGCCGGAAGGCTCGCACCTGGGCGAGTCGCTGGCCTTCTTCTTTTACGATGTGCCCAAGATCGTCCTGCTGCTGGGCGGCATGATCTTTCTGATCACCGTGCTGCGCTCGTTCTTCACCCCGGAGCAGACCCGTGCCTGGCTGGGCGGCAAACGCGAGGGGGTGGGCAACGTCCTGGCCGCGCTGCTAGGCGTGGTGACGCCCTTCTGCTCCTGCTCGGCGGTGCCGCTCTTCATCGGTTTCGTCGAATCGGGCATCCCGCTGGGCGTGACTTTCTCCTTCCTGACCGCCACGCCGGTGGTCAACGAGGTGGCGCTGGTGATGCTCTTCGGCCTGTTCGGCTGGCGAGTAGCCGGGTTGTACCTGATCAGCGGTCTGACCATCGCGGTGATCGCCGGCATCATCATCGGCCGCCTGAAACTGGAACGCTACGTGGAAGATTTCGTCTGGCAGGTCAAGGTCGGCCAGGCTGCCGAAACCGGTCAGAAGATGCCCTGGGAAGAGCGCTTCCGCATGGCGCTCGACAGTACCAGAGAGATCGTTGGCAAGGTGTGGCTGTATGTGGTGGTCGGCATCGCCATTGGCGCCGGCATTCACGGCTACGTACCGGAAAGCGCCATGGCCGGCATCCTGGGCAAAAACGCCTGGTGGAGCGTCCCCGCCGGGGTGCTGCTGGGCGTGCCGCTCTACTCCAATGCCGCCGGCGTGATCCCCATCGTCCACGCGCTGATGGAAAAGGGCGCCGCGCTGGGGACGGTGCTGGCCTTCATGATGTCCGTGGTGGGCCTGAGCCTGCCGGAGATGGTCATCTTGCGGCGGGTGCTCAAACCGCAACTCATCGCCATTTTCATCGCCATTCTGACGGTGGCGATCATAATCACCGGCTATCTCTTCAATTTCGTCCTGTGATGCTTCGTGGGGTAGGTGACGGCAATGCCGTCACCTACCCCTGCAACACGCCCTGAAAACCATAAATCAAAAGGAGTCAAACCATGCACACCATCAAAGTTCTCGGAACCGGATGCCCGACCTGCCAGCGTCTGCTGGCCGATGTCAAGCAATTGGTTGCAAACAACAACTGGCAAGCCAATGTGGAATACGTCACCGACATACCGGCCATTCTGGCTTATGGCGTGATGAGCACGCCTGCCCTGGTCGTCGATGAAAAAGTCATCGCGGTGGGACACCCCGGCCCGGCCAAAGTCGCCCAGTTAATCAAGGAAGCGATTGCGGCATGAAATGCGCTTCCAGCGCCTGCCAGCCATCGTTCGCGGGCGGCTGCCTATGTGGGTCCACAGAATGGCATAAGCGCCCGCCGCCGTCCAGAGTGTCTCGTTAACCACTATTTCAAACCGAGACACTCTGGAGGTTCTCACATGCTGCAAAAAATCTTTACCTTTTTACGCAAGTACCTGCCCTGGCTGGTACTCGCCGATATCATCATCGCGCTGGCGGTCGGCAACGTAGCGCCAGAGACCGTCAAGGCGCTGAAACCGTGGAAAACGGTGCCGCTGTTCTTCATGCTCTACCCGATGATGATCAACTTCCGCATCGAGAACGCGGCCAAGGCCTTGCGCAACCCCCGCGTAGTGCTGGCAGCGCTGGTAATCAACTTCGTCATCAGCCCGCCGCTGGCGGCCTTGTTCGCCCACTGGTTCTTCCAGGGGCAAGACCCCTACCTGCTGGCTGGCTTCATTCTCAAGGTCACCGTGGCGGGCAGCGGAATGGTGGCCGCCTGGACGGGGTTTGCCAAAGGGCGCGTTGAGACGGCGCTCTCCATCATCGCCGCCGGTTTCCTGGTCATCATCCTGGCTGTTCCGTCCTGGATGGTCATCCTGGCCGGGGCCTATGTGCCGGTGGACTTCTGGCTGATGGTCAAACAATTGCTGTGGGTGATTGTACTGCCGCTGGCCGCCGGGATGTTGACGCGCTATTTCATCCTGAAGCGCTACGGCGAAGCAACCTACAAGAAAATCCTGCCCGCGCTGCCGGCGATCTCCAGCCTGGGCATGTACGCCATCGTCTTCATGGCCGTAGGGATGGAGGCCAGGGTCATCTGGCAGCAGCCCCAAATCATCCTGCGGCTGATCCCGGCCATGCTCTTGCTCTATCCCCTGATTTTCCTTTTGACGATGGTCTATGCCCGCCTGGCC
>DAOTWV010000275.1:0-3615 GCA_034435695.1 Anaerolineales bacterium
CCTGCCGGGCAAGGGGACTTTCGAGATGCAGGCCGGGGATGTGCTCAGTATCCGCACACCCGGCGGCGGGGGCTGGGGAAAGTAGCGCAACCGCTGGACAGTTGTGCGCCTGGACAACCGGCAAGCAGTTGTCTTACCGGGCACTGTCATGGCGAGCGTAGCGAAGCCATCTCCCGGCTGTACGGCACACGGAGCCACGGAGCGCACAAAGAAATCGCTGCCAAAACTCCGTGTTCTCCGTGTCTTTGTGTGTGAAGAAATCGTAACGTAACTGCTTGCCAGTTGCAACTTGCAATGTTGCGCACCTGGACAACTGACAAGCAGTTGTCCTACACGCCGTGTATGGCACACGGAGCCACGGAGCGCACAAAGAAATCACTGCCAAAACTCCGTGTTCTCCGTGTCTTTGTGTGCGAAGAAACCGTAACGCAACTGCTTGCCAGTTGCAACTTGCAATTGCGAAAAAGCGACGCCAAGGCGTCGCAAAGCCAAAAACTGTGGTGCAATTGCTCGCCAGTTAGGGACAACTGACAAGCAGTTGTCCTACCGGCGCAACTGCTCACCGGTTGCGAAAAGCGGCGTCGAGCCGCCGCGAGCCAAATCACTTCCTGGCAGTCTGTTGCAGCATACGCCAGGCCCCAACCCACGGACGTCCCATGCGGTGACGCGGCGAAACTTTGACGTTGTGCAGTTTCTGGCCGATTTGTACCGCCAGCATGGCAACCTGCGGCCAGTCGTCGGCCAGCAAGGCGGCGCGCATTTTCCCGGCCATTTGTCCAGCCCAGGCCCATTCCATGCGGAAACGGTCGGCTTTGACCCAGTAATCGCGCTTTTCCCAGGCTTCTACCGATGCATCTACCCCCCGGGCGATTTCTTCCAACGATTGCACAATGAAGGCCGCTAAATCGCGGCTGGTATCATTGGGTTCAGGTTGCTGCATGAGTTCGCGAATGGCAAGTACGATGGCCTTTGTGAGGCGCGTGCGCGTTTTTCCAGCGCTGTTTGGGTTGATGACGCGTGACAAGGATACCTCCTGTGTAGTGTTTTGGAGGCTGGATTATACCGTGTTCTGTTGGTCGGTTGGTCTTTTAGTCGCATAGTCTGTTAGTCTCTTGGTCTGGTAGTCTTGTAGTCGCCTGGTCGCCTGGGCAGGTAGTCTGTTGGTCAGAGCGACCTTCATTCTCCGTTTTCCATTCTGCATTCAGCATTCAGCATTCCCCATTCTGCATTCCCAAAGGAGCCACACATGAAACCCTGGATGATTTACGGCGCATACGGATACACCGGCGCATTGATTGCCGAAGTCGCTGTGCAGCGCGGGCATACGCCTGTGCTGGCCGGCCGTTCAGAAGAGAAGTTGCGTCCGCTGGCTGAGCGCTATCACCTGCCTTACCGCGTCCTCTCGTTGGAGGATGCCGATGCGCTGGAAACCGCGCTGGGCGAAGTGGACGCAGTCTGCCACGCCGCCGGCCCATACGTACACACGGCATCCCCGATGGTGACTGCCTGCCTGAAAACCGGCACGCACTACCTGGACATCACCGGCGAAATCGCGGTCTTCGAACAGCACTTTGCGCTGGATGAAGCCGCCCGGAAGGCCGGCATTACGCTGCTTTCCGGGGTGGGCTTCGATGTGGTGCCCAGTGACTGCCTGGCCGCCCGCGTCGCCGCCCAGATGCCGGATGCAACGCACCTGGAACTGGCTTTCACCGCCCTGAGCAGCACCAGCGCCGGAACGGCCAAATCCATGCTCGAAGGGCTGCCACGTGGCAGCGTGCGACGCGTGGACGGCAAACTCGTGCCCGCCACACTGGGACGCCCCACCCGCCGCGTGCGTTTCGATGACCGGGAACGGTTGGTGGCAGCCATCCCCTGGGGCGACCTGTCCACCGCCTACCGCACGACCGGCATCCCCAATATCACCACCTACATGGCCTATCCCCGCCAGATGATTCGCTGGATGCCGCTGTTGAGTACGCTTGGCGGAGGACTGCTGCGCCTGTCCACGCTGCGCCGGGCGCTGCAGCGCTGGGCCGAAGCCAACATCCACGGGCCGGACGAGCACACCCGTAAGACAGGGCGCACACATTTGTGGGCTGAGGCCCGCAACGCGGCCGGGGAACGCATCGAAGCGCGATTGCAAACCATCGAGCCGTATCAGTTCACTGCCGAGGCCGCAGTACGCGCCGTCGAGGCCGTGCTGAACGGCGATGCACCCACCGGGACGCAGACGCCCGCCCTGGCTTTCGGGGCGGATTTCGTGCTGCAGGTGCCGGGCTGTGCATTCATAGACCACAGATGAAAGGGATGAAAGACCACCGATGAAAAGGATGAAAGGGATGAAAGACCACGGATAAAAGGGATGAAGGGGATGAAAGACCACGGATAAAAAGGATGAAAGGGATAAGATGCCACAGATGAAAGGGATGAAAGGGATAATCTGTGGGTGACAATCGGGTATAATGCCGCTATGTCCCAACACATCAAAGCCCTCATCCTGGACATGGACGGCGTTTTGTGGCGCGGCGCGCAGTCTATCGGCAATTTGCCGGCAATTTTCGGGCGCATCCGTGCTCTGGGGCTGGATTTCATGCTGGCCTCCAACAACGCCACATCAACCGTGGAGACTTTCATCCAACGCCTGCACGCTTTCGGTGTGCGCATCACTCCCGAACAGGTGATGACCTCCGCCCTGGTGACAGCGGCCTACCTGCAAGAGCGCTTCCCTGAGGGCAGCCCGCTCTTTGTGGTCGGCGAAGCAGGGTTGAGAGACATTTTACAGGCACACGGATTTCGTTTGCTGGATGAAGAAACCGAGTCGCCGCCCCCTGTTGCGGTGGTAGCCGCTATGGACAGAGACATCACCTACCGGCGGCTGGCGCGTGCCACAACCTGGATTCGCCGCGGTGCGCCCTTCATCGGCACTAACCCCGACCGTACCTACCCCACTCCGCAGGGGTTGATGCCAGGGGCGGGCAGTCTGCTGGCCGCACTAGAGGCCGCCAGCGACGTAGCACCGCGCATCATGGGCAAGCCGCACCCCGAAATCTACCACCGCTGCCTGGAGCGTTTGCACTGCCGCCCTGAAGAAGTCATCATGGTCGGCGACCGCATCGAGACCGACATCCACGGGGCGCAACGCGTCGGCATGCGCACCGCCCTGGTGTTAAGCGGCGTCACTTCTCCAGAGCAGGCCGCGGCTTGCGACCCCACCCCAGACTGGGTAGTGGATGATTTGGAAACCTTGATTCAGACCATAGACGGTGGACGATAGACGGTGGACGATAGACCGTGGACGAACGTGTGAATTTTTACGACTTGACATACCAGGAACTCAGCGCCCTGGTGGAAACCTGGGGCGAACCATCCTACCGCGCCCGACAACTCTGGCAGGGCGCGTATCAAAATCTGTGGCACACACCGGAGCAATTCAGCAACCTGCCCAAAGACCTGCGCGCCCGCCTGGAAGCCGAAGTGCGCTTCGACCTGTTGGAGCCGGTCACGCGCCTGGAATCCAGTGACGGGCAAACGGTCAAGACGCTTTTCCGGCTGCACGATGGGCAATTCATCGAGGCCGTGTTGATGCGCTACGGAGACACCCCCGGCCCTCGCGAA
>DAOTWV010000276.1:0-11875 GCA_034435695.1 Anaerolineales bacterium
GACGGCGTGCCCGCTCTCGGCAAAGTGCCGAATCCAGTTCAGGGCAATTGGCGAGCGGCCATCGGCGAGGAAGAGGAGGTTCATGGGGGGGAGAAGTGCGGAGTGCGACGTGCGGGAGTGCGAGGTACGGGGTACGGGGTACGACGTGCGGGGGTGCGAGGTGCGAGGTGCGGTGTACGGGGTACGGTGTACGGGGTACGGTGTACGGGGTACGGTGTACGGGGTACGGCGTACCGGGTACGGTGTACGTGGTACATGGTACGTGGTACGGTGCACGTGGTGCGACGTGCGGGGGGCAGCCCCCTCTCCCTTAGGGGGAGGGGGTGGGGGAAGGTCTCCCCTCCACCGCCTCTACGAAGGCTGCGGCCATGCGCTCCAGGTTGATTTCGTCGCGCACGATGCGGTAGGATTCAGCCCCCATGCGGCGCAGGCGCGCCGGGTCGGAGAGGGCTTCGCGCAGCGTGTCGGTGAGCGCCGCCAGGTCGCCGGGGGGAATTTGCCAGCCGTTTTCGGGGCGCACCAGGTCGTCCTGGGTGCCGTCGCCCTGGGCAACGATGACCGGCAGGGCGTGCGCCATGGCCTGCTGCACGGCCAGCCCGCCGGTGCCGGGCAACACGAACAGGTCGGCGGCGGCGAAATGGGGACGCAGGGCTTCGCCATGCAGCGCCCCCAGGAAACGGACATGCGGGTAGTGCGCTGCGGCCGCGGCTTCGAATTGCGCCCGCGCCGGGCCATCGCCCACCACCAGCACGCGGGGCTGCAGGTCGGCGGGCAAAGCCGCACAGGCACGGAAGAGCAAGTCGAGGCGCTTGCGCGCCTGCAAGCGTCCCACGAAAAGGACGGTAAGCGGCTGCGCAGGCGGCCAGGGACGCTCCGGGGGAGGCGCAGCGGGGCGCGGGGCGGCCGCGTTGTGTGCCACGAAGACGTTTTGCAGGCCGAGGGCGCGGTACTGCGCCGCGCCCCTTTGGCTATACGCAATCAGTCCATCCAGGGAACGCAGGTACGCCAGCCGAAAGGCGCGTTCCAGCGGGTTGCCGCTGCGCGGTGCGCCCAGCCCCCAGCCCAGCACCATCCCGCCCCGGCGATGCATCCAGCGCACCGCAAACCAGTTGCTCAGGTAGCGCGGGTTGGCCTCCACGATGAGCGCCCGCGGCTGGATGCGCGCCAGCCACTTCAGCAGCCCGCTTTGCCAGCACAAAAAGGCGCGCGAGGAGGGGTCGCGGAAGTGATGATTGCGCCCCCAGGCAACCTGCACGTGCGGCATGGCAGCCGGGTCAGCCGAAACGATGCTTTCCACTGCCAAAGGCTGCCCGGCAAACAGGTGCAATCCACCGGCGGCCTGTGCCAGCAGGTCGAAGAAAGGCGCACGATAGGAGGGCAGAACGCGTTGCTGGAGGGCAAGGGGGGCGAGAGGTTTGGGGTTGCCGGTTGCCGGTTGCCGATTGCCAGTGGTTGACGAGGGACGACGGCCTGCGGTCTGTGGTCTGTCCGGCATCCCCACCAGATACGCCTTCCAGTCCAGTTCGTCCAGCGTGCGCACCTGAGGGAAGCCGCGCACCATGCGGTGCAGGCTGTACCCGGCGGCGGTAAGCGCCTCCCAGGCGGCGCGGGCGGATTCGGGGCCGTGCAGTTCCAGCAGGAGCACGGGGCGCGCTTCCTGCAGCAGGCGACGCATCCCCGGCAAGGCCAGCACTTCCCCGCCTTCGATGTCCATCTTGACCAGGGCAGGCGGCGGATTTCCCTGGGCGTACACGAAATCATCCAGGGAGAGGGCTGGCACTTCGATGGTTTCGGCGTAATCCAGGCTGCGCCCGGCGGAACCGGCGGCCTTCCCCATGTCATCCGAAGGGCCAATCAGGAAGCGCGCCGCCCCACAGGCATCCGTCACTGCGGCGGGGACGAGATGCACGCGCCCTTCCAGGGCGTTGCAGGCCACATTGTGCCGCCAGCGTTCCTGGTTGGCGGGCAGGGCCTCGAAGGCAAAGACCCGTCCATCGGGGGCAGTCAGGCGCGCCAGCATCAGGGTGATGTAGCCCACATTCGCGCCCACGTCGTACACCGTCCAGCCGGGCTGCACCAGCGCCTTCAGGGCATCCTGTAAGTCCGGTTCGTAGGTGCCCAGCCAGTAATCCTTTTCGGAGTGCAAATCCAGTTCCATGCGGAAGCCGGCGGCCAGTCCGGCGGCGATTTCGGTCTCGGTGAGGCCGGCGGGCGCGGCGCGGTTGAGCGTGCGGCGCACGAAACGCGCCAGCACAGGAAGGCGGTAGAGGGCACGCTTGAAGGGCATGGGGAGCATGCGCGCCAGGGTGGAGGCGAGGGAGAGGAGGGGGTTGGGCATGGGGGAGGTGTCAGGTGTAACGTATCACGTGTCAGGTGTCAGGTGCCAGGTATCACGTGTCAGGTGTCACGTGTCAGGTGCCAGGTGCGGAGTGCGAGCCGCTGGCCGAGTAGCGCAGCGTATCGAGGCCGGGGGATGGGTATCAGGTGCGGGGGTGCGACGTGCGGAGTGCGAAGTGCGGGGTACAGCGTACGGGGTACCGGGTACGAGGTACAAGGTACGGGGTACCGGGTACGAGGTACAAGGTACGGGGTACCGGGTACCGGGTACGAGGTACGAGGTACGGGGTACGGGGTACCGGGTACGGTCTACCGTCCACCGTCTACGGTCTCATCTCCAGCGCCTGCAGATAGCCGTCCACCATGTGTTCCAGGTCGAAGGCTGCTTCGGCGCGGGCACGGGCGGCAGTGCGGAAATGCGGCTGGTTCCGAAAGACTTCTACCGTTGCAGCCGCCAGCGCCGGGATGTCGGGCGGCGCCAGTTTCCAGGGGTCGCCGCCGTAGGGGACGATGCGCCCGGCGTCGCCAGTCACCAGTTCAGGCAGTGCGCCCGTATCGAAGGAGATAACCGGCAGGCCGCAGGCCAGGGCTTCAATGACGGAATTGGGGCACGCCCCGTTGACATCGGCCGCGAAGAGGGCATGCGCCGAGCGGTCAATCTCCGGGATGCGTTCCCGCGGCACCACCCCGCCAAAGATGAGCGGGAAATCGACGCGAAAGGCGGCGCGCACGCCCTCGGAAACCCGCCCCAGGACGAAGAGTTCCACCGGCTTGCCCAGGGCGGCGCGGTGCCGGGTGTTGAGCATCTCTGCCAGGGCGACGGCGGTTTCCAGGCCGGTTTCGTAGCCGCCGGCAAGGCTGCCTTCCACCAGCAGCAAGCGGTAGCGGTCATCGGGGCGTTGATGGGGGCCGTGCGGAGTGTACGCGTCCAGCGGCACGGCGTTGTGCACCACGCTGAACGGCACCGGCGCAGCCCCGTACACCCGCGTCCACCAATCACGGGAAAAGGCGCTCTGGTACACGATGTGGTCGGCAAAGCGCGTGCGGATGGTATTCAAAATCCAGTTGCCGTACTCAGCGCGCACAAAATGACGCCAACCGGTGCGGCGCAGGCGGTGAATCCAGTTCATGCCGTCCAGACGCTGGACGATGCGCACGCCGCGTCGTTTGAGTTGCCACAACTGTTCCAGGTGGCGCGTCCCGCCGATGACGAGCGCGGCGCGGATATCCGGCTCGTCCAGAGAAGCGGCCACACGGTACCCGCGTGCGGTCAAGGCGGCGGCAAAGCGGGCGCGGAAGGAAACCATCCCGCCGACGCCGGAAACATGAGGCAGGAGAGCGATGGATGTGTCACGTGTCATGTGTCATGTGTCACGTGTCATGTGCGGCGGCGAGATGTATTCGCCGGTTCGTGGTCTATCGGCCACCTTGCGCGCCGGGATGCCAGCCCAGATTTCCCATTCGCCGGTGGATTGCAGCAGGACGGCATTCGCGCCCACCATCGTGCCGCGCCCGACGGTCAGCGTACCTTCCTTGCACAGCACCTTGCAGCCGGGCGAGAGGATGACATCGTCTTCGATGACGATGCTCTCGAAGCGTGATTCGTGCGCCGGGCGGTAGATGTCGGCGCGCCCCAGGGTGACGCCGGGGTAGAGTTTGACGCGCGCCCCGATGCGGGCTTTGGAGTGTACCACCAGCCCGACAGCGCCATGCGCCAGTTCCAGGCCGGGGCCGACGGGGACGCTGCGCGGCAGTTCCACGCCCAGCAATTTGAGGGCATAGTAGGCCAGGCGGCCAATCAGTGGTTTGGTACGCAGGTAGGCAAGGGTGGCAGGGAGGTCACGGGACATGGGGAGAGGAGAGAATGCGGAAGGCAGAAGGCAGAATGAGGAATGCAGAATGAGGAATGCGGAAGGCGGAAGGGTTAGCGGCCTGCACCCAGGCGGATGATGCGGAAGCCGGCAGCCTCCCAGGGGGTGGAATCGTCCCACAGGTTGACGGTATCCACGATGTGACGCGCGGGGGTGCGCGCGGCCACCTCGGAGGGAGTCAACGCTTTGAAGGGTTTGTGCCCCACCAAAAGCAGGAGGACATCCGCGTCTTCCAGGGCGGCATCCAGTGTGGGGACGAGGGTCAACCCATCCAGGGCGGCATCCGTTTTGTAGGGTTCGTATGCCTTGACCCGCGCGCCCTCTGCCTGCAACAGGTGGCAGACTTCGATGGCGGGACTTTCGCGCAAATCGTCCACATCCGGCTTGTAGGCCAGACCAAGGGCGGCGATGCGTTTATCCGTCAGGTCACCCAGAGCGCGGCGGGTGAGTTCCACCACGAAGCGCGGCTGCCCATCATTGACCTGCCGGGCGGTGTAGATGAGCGGGGTCAGGTCGGGTGCGGCTTCAACGAAGAACCAGGGGTCAACGCTGATGCAGTGCCCGCCCACACCGGGGCCGGGGCGCAGGATGTTGACGCGCGGGTGGCGGTTGGCGAGGGCAATGGCCTGCCACACATCCACGCCGAAGCGGTCGGCCAGACGGGAAAACTCGTTTGCAATGGCGATATTGACATCGCGGTAAGTGTTCTCCATCAGTTTGACCATTTCGGCGGTGGTGGCATCGGTGAGGAAGATTTCGCCGCGCACGAAGGTGGCATACAGGTCGCGCCCGGCCTCGGCAGAGGCGCGGTCAATGCCGCCGATGACGCGCGCGTTCTCGATGAGTTCGCGCAAAATCTGACCGGGCAGCACGCGTTCGGGGGAATAGGCCAGGTGGAAATCGGCACCCGCCTTGAGGCCGGAACGCTCCAGGATGGGGGCAACCACGTCCACGGTGGTGCGCGGCGGCGAGGTGGCCTCCAGAATGACCAGGTTGCCGGGACGCAGGTGCGGCACGATGGCCTCAGCCGCGGCGATGACGTAGGAAAGGTCGGCGGCGGGGTAACTGGCGCCTGACTGCTGCCCGCTGACCGCTGCTTTGAACGGGGTCGGTACGGCGATGATGAAGGCATCGGCAGGCGCGGGCTGCTCGCTCACGGTCAGGTTACCAGACTGCAGGGCGGCGCGCACCAGCGTGCGCAGACCGGGTTCGTGCAGGTGCAGGCCGCCGTTGCGCAGTGTAGCAACGACTTGCGGGTTGACATCCACGCCGATGACGCGTACGCCATGCGTGGCAAGGGTGCTGGCCGTGGGTAAGCCGATGTACCCCAGGCCAAGAATGCAAACTGTTTCAAAATTCACGGAAATTCTCCAGGATGTGTACGAGGTACGGGGTACAGGGTACGATGTACGGCGTACGGCGTACGGGGTACAGGGTACCGGGTACGTCATTATGCCACACTACCAGCAGAACGAAAAGCCCCAACCAATGGACAAATATCACTTAAGAACCTGTCTGAAAATCTAGCCACCTGACAGTTTTCAGCCGTTGCTGGTCGAGTGTCCCTGTAAGGGACGTATCGAGACCAAAACGGCGCAAAAACGGGTTTCGATACGGCCTTTCAGACCATTCAACCGCGTTTTGCTTTTTCCTCTGTGGGGGAACCAGTCTGAAAATTCCATGTTATCGGTGCGCGCCTTGTGCCGTTTTATCTGCAGATACCGCAGATTGCGCCGATTTTTCCGCTTTTCCCCGGCGTAATCCGGGCAATCTGAACCGATACGTCAGGCAGGGCGTGGCTTTCATTCCTCCCACCGGAAATATGCGCCGCGGCTCTTCATGAGGCTGATTCCATATAAAGGAAGAGCCGCAAAGAGAGTAGCGAATTGGCTTGACACATTGGCATGCCTATGCTACATTATGGCAAACCTTAATAAAAATTTTGAGCCACTGGTAATTTCCACATACAACACTGCACATCTAGCCCGCAGGAGAAACGCCTTGACAAAATCACGCTCCCAACTCATGGTTGAACGCTTACGCGATTTGCAAGCCTCGTCGCCGGATATCGAGGCATCCGCTATCGTCAGTGTCGATGGCCTGAGCATCGCATCTGCCCTGCCCCAGGGGGTCGAAGAAGACCGTGTTTCGGCAATGTCCGCCGCCATGCTCTCGCTGGGAGAGCGCATTGCCAGCGAATTAGGACGCGGGGTGTTGGACCAGGTGTACATCAAAGGAGAACAGGGCTACGTCATCCTCATGTCCGTGGGAGAAGATGCGGTACTGACTGCTCTGGCTCGTGAACAGGCCAAACTGGGGTTGATTTTCCTGGACATGCGCCGGGCCACGGAAGACCTGGCCAAGTTGATTTAGTCTTATCGCCGCTATGCCAGCCCGATAAGGCTGTTTGTTGTTTCTACCAAGGTATTATTTTCATCGTACCCCTATCCCAACACATCGGTGACCCAATATGGAACCTATTCCTAAGAGTGGATTGTACTACGCCAACAAGTTCACCCGCATCACCCTGGACGCGCTGGAAGAGGTGATGGGGAAAAACGGTCTGAATGCCATTCTCAATCTGGCTCACTTGAGCGAGTTGATTGGCAACTACCCCCCCGATAACCTGGAAAAAGAATTCGATTTTGCCGATTTTTCCGCCATCAACCTGGCATTGGAGGAGATGTACGGCCCGCGTGGCGGGCGCGGCCTGGCCCTGCGCGCTGGACGCGCTACCTTCGCGGATGCGCTGCGCAATTTCGGCGCCCTGGCCGGTGCCGGCGACCTGGCTTTCAAAGTACTCCCCCTGCAAACCAAGATGAACGTTGGGCTGCGGGCAATGGCCAAAATTTTCAGTCAGGTCAGCGACCAGGAAACGACCGTCGAAGACCGGGGGGATGTATTCGTATACACCATCCACAAATGCCCGGTGTGCTATGGCCGCCACGATTCGGATAAGCCGGTATGCTTTATTGCAGTAGGTCTGCTGCAAGAGGGGCTGAAATGGCTTTCCGGCGGCAACGAGTTCCGTGTCAACGAATCTCGTTGCAAGGCCATGGGCGATGAGGTGTGCGAATTTATCATTCAAAAGACTCCAATCAAGTAACCCTTTACCAGACAGGGAAGGCGTGCCGTGGACGAAAAGAAGTACACCATTCTGGTTGTGGAAGATGACCTGGACGTGGCAGAAATGCTGAATGCCTACTTCCGTGTTCAGGGATATGAAGTGCTCACCGTCAATTGGGGGGAGGATGCTGTCCGTTCCTGCCGCACCAACCACCCTGACCTCATCATCCTGGACATCCGCCTGCCTGATATCGACGGATACGAAGTCGCCCGCAGGCTGCGCAGCAACCGGCGCACGGAAGACATCCCCATCATTTTCCTGACCGAAAAGCGCGCTCGCAACGACCGCCTGCAAGGCCTGGAACTGGGCGCAGATGATTACATCACCAAACCCTTCGATGTGCAAGAACTTCGTCTACGCGTACGCAATGCCTTGCGCCGGGCACACCAGGGCTCGCTCAACAACCCCATCACCAACCTGCCTGAAGGTTCTCTGGTAGAAGAAGAACTGGAAAACTGCCTCAAAACCCACCATTGGGCGCTCATCCTTGTCGCTCTCGATAACCTGGATGCGTTTCGGGAGATGTACGGTTTCGTGGCCTCTGATGACGTGTTGCGCGCTGTCAGCCTGATGATTACCAACACGCTGCGCGAGGCCGGCAACGCAGGCGATTTTGTGGGGCATCTGAACACAACGGAATTCGTGGTCATCACCAGCCCTGCCAAAGCCGAGACCCTGGGCGAAAACATCCGCTCCCGCCTGGAGCAATCCCTGGAGTACTTCTACCCTCTGAAAGACCGCGGCACTGAAATTCCCCCAAGCCAGCAGTTACGCGTCCGCATGGGGTACTTGCATGCCAACCAGGGGCCATTTGCAGACCTGGACCAACTGAAAACCAACCTCTTACGACAGCGAGTGTAGTTTTTGAATCTCACCCTCGTCATCCCCACATACAACGAAGCGGAGAACCTGCCCCGGCTGGTCTCCGCTTTATTTCATCTCCCGCTTGAAGGGCTGCACCTGCTCATCGTGGACGACAACAGTCCCGATGGCACAGGCGCGCTGGCCGAGGAGTTGGCGCGACAATACCCCATGCAGGTCATCCACCGCAGCGGAAAATTGGGCCTGGGGACCGCCTACATCCAGGGTTTTCAACATGCCCTGGATGCGGGTGCACAGGCCATCGGCCAGATGGACGCTGATTTTTCACACCCCGTCGAGAAAATCCCGGCGCTGTTGGCCGCATTACAAACCTGTGATGTCGCCCTGGGGTCGCGGTACGTTCCAGGAGGGCGGTTGGACGAGCACTGGCCGCTCTGGCGCAAGGCGCTTTCCGCTTTTGGTAACCTGTATGCGCGTACCATCCTGGGGCTACCCGTGCGGGATGTCACCGGCGGTTTCCGCCTGTGGCGCAGGGAAACCCTGGAGCGCATGCCCCTGGCAAGGGTGCGTTCCAACGGGTATGCTTTTCAAGTGGAAATGATTTACCTGGCCTGCCAGATGGGTTTTCGTTGCCAAGAAATCCCCATCTACTTCGCCGACCGTCAGTGGGGGACATCCAAGATGTCCTTTGCCATCCAGCGCGAAGCGGCCATACGGGTATGGCAAATCAAGTGGGAATATCGTCACCTGCACCCGGCTCGCCGCTGAGGGTTTGCAGCAACCGCTCCCAGGCCTCCCAATCCAATTCCTGTGCCCGCGCTTGCGGGGAAATCTCGGCGCGCAACAGGCGTTCTCTGGTTTCTGCTTTGCCCCAACGCATCCCACCACTCAAAGCATTGAGCAGTGTTTTGCGCTTTTGGGAAAAAGCCGCTTTCGCTACCCGAAAGAAATCATCCAGCAAAGGCCGCGGGATGCGCGGTTGGGGATACAGGTCCACCCGCACCACAGCGGAATCCACCCTGGGGGCGGGGTAAAACGCCCCCGCGGGGATGCGGGCAACCACTTTGGGAGCGCCGTACACCTGTACGCTCAAGGCCAGCAGGCTCATTTTTCCGGCCTGGGCGCAGATGCGCTCTGCCACCTCCCGCTGAATGGTCAACACAATGCGCTCTGGCTGCCGTCCGGCATGCAGCAAATGACGGAACACCGCTGAAGTGATGTAATAGGGGATGTTGGCAACCACCAGGTAGGGGTTTTCTCCCATCAGCGCGGCCGGGTCTTGCTGCAGGATATCCCCCTGCACAACTTGAACGTTGTCGTACGCGGCCACAACCTGCTCCAGAATGGGCAACAGGCGCCGGTCAAGTTCCACCGCGACCACACGGGCTGCACGCAGCGCCAGATGGCGCGTCAAAGCCCCCATGCCGGGGCCAATTTCCAGCACACCATCCTGGGGGGTAATCTCCGCGGCAGCGGCAATCCGTTCCAGCGCGTGCTCGTCCACCAGGAAATTTTGTCCCAGACGCTTGTCGGGGCGTAAACCATGCGCCTGCAACAGTGCAGCCGCCTTCAAAGGGGGGAGTTTCAGGGAATCAGCCATGTCAAGTCCTCAGGGGGCGGCCACAGGTAATACACCGTAACCGTCTGATGCCAGGAGACGAACTCGTCATCGCTATAGCCCAAATCCAGCCATTCGCGCCCGGCAAACCCCGCGCCGATATCGGCCACGGTACCAATGCCATACCCCGGCACATACACCTGGGAACCCGCCAGTGCAGCATACTGGCGGCGCGTTACCGCCACCAGCCCTTTGCGCAACCGCTGCCCGCTGGCTGTGATGTCGTTACAATAATTGGGAATGCCCAGGCGGCAGGGAGAGTAGGAAGTCACGTACACCTGCGCCGCCCGCCAATACGTCAACGTGCCTTCGGGGGTCTGCACGGTACGCGGCACAGCCAGGGTGCCATACCCCAGGACACGCGCCAGCGGTTCCTGCACACGCTCCGTCGCCTCAACTACGCGCGAAACTTCCACCCCATCTTCCCAGCGGACGCGCACCTGCCGGGCTTCCACACCATACTGCCCATTTTGCAACACACGAATTTCACCAATCTCCACATCTGGCAAGGCGCGGTACTCCACCCCAAAGGGGACAGGCTGCTGCTCCACCAGCACCTCCTCGCGTACCCGTACCAGTTGAATGCGCCCATCCTCAGGCAAGGCAGCCTCCAGCGGGGGGAGGGTGTAATCCAGCCCCTGGGGAAACAGGCCGATTTGCCCGAGGGCTTCTCCAACCGTCTCACCAGTTACGCGGGCGCGCAGCGTACCGTAGGCGCTGACAACCGTCACCATACGGGAAGGCCGCCATTGGAAAGGCGCATCCTGCGGAACGGCGTCCCATGCCGGAGAAAAGGCATCTCCGGCAAACATGGGGATGCGTGCCTCCCACAGGGCAGCCACCAGCCCCCCACTGGCTGTCGTCTGGGTGCGCACGCGCCCTTGCGGGGTATCCACATCCCAGAGGATAGCCCGCTGCACCTGCAGGGTGTGGGGATGTTCTGCATCCAAAGGTGAATCTGCCTGGACAGGAGCACCATCCAGCCACACCTCATCGCCAGGGAAGAGCCGTACCCCTGCTTCCTGCAAGACATTGCCAACCAGGGTGGGCTGCGTCCACAAACGACCATGCTGCCCATCCGCATACCATTGCACA
Source organism: Anaerolineales bacterium (assembly GCA_034435695.1). Taxonomy (GTDB): domain Bacteria; phylum Chloroflexota; class Anaerolineae; order Anaerolineales; family DRKV01; genus DRKV01. The sequence continues at coordinate 10,871 of DAOTWV010000276.1, forward strand.
GGTATGGCGCGGCGCAGCACAATGACCGCATTTCGGTACACACGGGAATCCGCCGAGGGCCATACGGCATCCTGCCCCCGTATCCCGATTCCCCAGGATGCCAATACATCGGCAACGCGCGTGTACCATGTTCCTCCGGTAAGCGGCTCCTGGGATGCTGCCACCACGGTCACCGGGCGATACCATGCAGCAAGTCCCAGCGCCATACCGGCGAGCAAACAAAGGGTAGAAAGTGCGCGCACTATTCGCATAAAACCTCGAACCGCAAAAATTGTACCGCAAACCGTACCACATCGGCATGAGAAACAAAAACGTGGATGGCTTTCACCATCCACGCCGAAAGACAAAGAAAATCCGGGCAGGCAACCCGACGGCACCCAGAGGGACTTCCTTACCGTTGCTTCCTCTCGGACCTGGCGGGGTTCGGAAGGCTCTGCCGCGTCGGACCCACCCGGACAAGGCGAGATTATACTGCAAAACGCCGGGATTGCCAATACAAAACGCGCCCTGCCTTTCCACAATACCCTTGTGGAAAGGGGCGCGTCACCGAAAAAAGAAACCTGAGGCAGGCTGTGCTACTGCTCCTCAGGTTCTGGCATGCCGCGAGAGCCAAGCCACGCGCCAACGACAATCAACAACAGCATGGCGGCTCCAATGATGATGTTGATGCTGCCTCCCTGGTATTCCACGCCTGGGGATGTTGCGCTGGTTCCAGAAACCGCACTGGCCCCAATGGCAGGGAAGACCTGTCCCCATAGTGCCACGACCATCAGGCCGAGGAACACTATGCCAAACAGAATCAACCAGGGATATATCGTTTTTTGTATGGTCATAAAGGGTTCCTTGCAGAAATGTCAGGCTGCACGAAGTGTAGTTTACCACAACCCCAACCAAATTGCAAAAAAATCGTAACAACGGGAGCACTAAAGATATGTTGGGAAGTAGAACGCTGATAACGCTGGTGCCGCTGATATCCGCTGGTTGTGTTGGTTTTCGCCGCTTCGT
>DAOTWV010000277.1:0-1837 GCA_034435695.1 Anaerolineales bacterium
TACCGCATTGACCCGCTGCATTTCCTCGCCAATCAGGTCAACGGCACGCAATACTTCATCATTGATGTCCGTGAGCCGGACGAATATGCAGCCGGGCACATTGACGGGGCGGTCAACATGCCGCTGCATGACCTGTTGCAGCACCTGAGCGAACTGCCCGAAAGCAAAACCACCCCCATTCTGGTGTATTGCCACACCCAAAAACGCGCCACCCACGCGCTGGTGATTTTGCGCGAACTGGGCTACACCAACGTCTGGAACCTGGAAGGCGGCTGGGCCGCTTACGAAGAGTGGATCGCCAACAACCCCATGCCGACCCCCGGCCCCACGCCGACGCCCACCGAAGAACCGCCCAGCTGCTAGGCCGACGATCGCAATGACCTGGTTAATCCCCAACTGGCTGGAAACAGCGCCCCACGCACCGGTCTTCCAGGTGCGCGATACGCTGCACAAATACGGACGCTACGCGCCGCAAACCAAAACCATCACCGTCGCCGACCTGATCAAATTCCATGGACACCTGTGCGGCGGGCTGATGGAAGCTGCCATCGCCCTGCGGGCTGCTTTCGATGTGCTTTTCGGCCAAGAACCGATCGACCGCACCGACCTGGAGATCGTGGGCAACAACTCGGCCTGTGGCGGCGACGTGGCCGCCTACCTGACCGGCGCACGTGTGCGCTTCGGCTTGCAGATCATTGACCTTTCGCTGGAAGGCGGCGAGTTCTACCTGCGCCGGGTCAGCACAGGGGAGATCGTCCACGTGCACCTGCGGGACGAGGTGTATCCCCACGAAGTCAAAACGCAGATGCGCCGCGTGCTCGCGGAGGAACGCACCCCGGAAGATATCGACCGTTTCGGCGAGCTGCAAAGGGCCTACGCCCGCCGCCTGGCCGAGATGCCACCGGAAGAAGCCTTCATCATCACGCGCACGCCCAATTACGCCTGGCCGCCACCGCCCTGCCCGGCCGAATGGGGCCGCCGCAGCGATAACGATTTCAAAAACGCCCCCTGAACACAAACAGCCGCAGGATCAGCACCTGCGGCTGTTCCATTTTGGTCTGCGGCACCCTGGAATCGCTTTGACTTTTCAAACGCCGCTGAGGCGGCTCAATCCAGAATCTCCACCACGCCGCGGTCGCCGTCCACGCGCAGGTGCTGGCCGGTGCGGATTTTCTGCGTCGCGCCGCGCACGCCGACCACCGCCGGGATGCCGTACTCACGCGCCACCACCGCGCCGTGGCTGAGCGTCCCGCCGATTTCCAACACCAGACCGGCGGCGTTGATGAAAAGCGGCGTCCAGCCCGGATCGGTGTAGGCCGCCACCAGGATTTCGCCGTGCGCCAGTTGTTCGCGCTGCGGGTCGCGCACCACGTGTGCCACGCCTTCCACCACGCCCGACGAGACCGGCATGCCGGCCAGCGCGCCGGGCGGCAGGTCAGCGACCTGCCAGGAGATGACCGGCGTCTCGCCGTCGCTGGTGATGATGACCGGCGGGTTCAGTTTCTGGTAGCGCTCCTGCTCGGCGCGGCGGCGTGCCACCAGCGCGCGCCAGTCGGTGGCGTCATCGTCCCAGATGGCGAGCAGCTCCGGCCAGCGCAGGAACCAGATGTCGTCGGAGCTGTCCAGTTTGCCTGCGGCGACCAGCATCTCAGCGATGGTGATGTCATTGCGAGGGTGCGCAGCACCTGAAGCAATCCCCTGCCCTGGGGTGGAGATTGCTTCGCGCCCTTCGGTCGCTCGCAATGGCACGAGGATGTCATTGCGAGGAGGGCGTAAGCCCGACGAAGCAATCTCCCGTTCCGGCGTGGGGATTGCTTCGCCGCTTTCAGCGGCTCGC
>DAOTWV010000278.1:0-7234 GCA_034435695.1 Anaerolineales bacterium
CGCTTACCTGGAAGAAACCATCCGCTCCGTTTTGCAGCAGGATTACCCCGAAATCGAGTACATCATCGTGGATGGCGGCTCCACCGATGGGAGTGTGGACATCATCCGCAAGTACGCTGACCGCCTGGCATGGTGGGTCTCGGAACCGGATTCGGGGCAGGCGGAGGCCATCAACAAGGGGATGGCTCGTGCTCAGGGGCAAATCGTTGCCTGGTTGAATTCCGATGACCTGTATCTGCCTGGGGCGGTTTCGGCGGCTGTGGCGGCCTTGCAGGCATATCCTGCAGCCGGCATGGTGTTTGGGGATGCGGTCACGATTGATGCTGCTGGCAATCCCCTTAACGAGTTGCGTTTTGGGGAGTGGGGATTGCGGGAATTGATGCGCTTTCACATCATTTGTCAGCCGGCGGTCTTCATGCGTCGTCAGGTGTGGCAATCTGTGGGGGGGCTTGCCCAGGAATTTCACTACTTGCTTGACCACCACCTCTGGCTGCGTATAGCCGAGCGCGCTCCGGTGCAATATGTTCCGCAACAGTGGGCGTTGGCCCGTCATCACCCTCTGGCAAAGAACGTGGCTCAGGCATCCGCATTTGCCGATGAAATCTTGCGTCTGGTGGCATGGATGCCTACCCGCCCTGCACTGGCAGCCCGTTATGCTGCGGATAAGCGGTGCATTCGGGGAGGCGCATATCGCCTGGCCGCCCGTTATTTGCTGGACGGTGATTTACCAGGGGCCGCGTTACGCGCTTACGCGCTGGCAACCTGGTATTGGCCCCGCTACGCGCTGCGACATGGGCATCGCATGCTCTATGCCCTGATGGCGCTTTTGGGACTGGGCAAACCGGCGCGTGCCATTTATTCATCGCTTCAACAACACGCAAGGAAAAACCAATCGTGAACCATCCCATCCTTGTTACAGGTATGCATCGCTCTGGAACAACCTGGGTGGGCAAGACCCTGGCCGCTGACCCGCGACAGGTAGGCTATATCAGTGAGCCGCTTAATTGTTTCCACCGCCCTGGGGTGATGCGTGCCCCTGTTTCTCATTGGTACGTGTACATCGATTCCACTAACGAAGGGGATTTTTTGCACCCCTTTCAAGAGACAATGGCGTTCCGATATCATTTGGGACGGGAAATCCTCAGCCTGCGTTCAAGAAAAGACGTGGGGCGCATGATACGTGATGCTGCCATTTTCTGGCGTTCCCGCTTATGGGGGGCTCGCCCGCTGCTAAAAGACCCTTTTGCGGTTTTCTCCTTACCCTGGTTCATCCAGCGCTTGCATGTCAACGCGGTTGTCACTGTGCGGCATCCGGCTGCTGTCGTAAGTAGTTTGAAGCGGTTACAGTGGCGTTTCGAGGTGGAAGATTTGCTTGCCCAACCTCATCTGATGCAGGGGCCTTTGCAGTCTTTTCGGCGTGAATTGCAGCGTGCCGTAGAAAAGGAAACTGACCTGATTACCCGTGGGGCGCTTTTGTGGAAGGGAATTTACGCTGTTGTGCAGGAATACCGTCGTGATGACGCACTCCCTTTTACGTTGGTGCGGCAGGAGGATTTGGCTCGTGCTCCAATAGAGGGCTTTCGTGCGTTGTATACCACCCTGGGGTTGGCATTTACGCCTCGCGTACAGGAATACATTTGCCAGAGCACCAGCGCAGAAAACCCTGTAGAGGCCAGTTCCGATAATGTGTATGCTGTGCGCCTCGATAGTCGTGCCAGTTTGAAGACCTGGCAAAAACGACTCACTCCCCAGGAGATTGACCGTATTCGGAAGATAACCGAGCCGGTGGCTTCTCAATTTTATACTGATGATGACTGGTACTAATAACCCTCTTGTTTCCATTGTCACCCCGTCTTATAATCAAGCGCGTTTTCTTGAGGCCACTATTCGCTCTGTGTTGGCACAGGATTACCCGCACATCGAATACATCATCGTAGATGGCGGCTCCACCGACGGCAGCGTGGACATCATTCGCAAATACGCCGACAAACTGGCCTGGTGGGTCTCGGAACCCGACCAGGGACAAACGGACGCCATCAACAAGGGCTTTGCCCATGCCCATGGCGATATCATGGCGTGGCTGAACTCTGACGATACCTATGAGCCACACGCTGTCCGAGAGGCTGTAGCCTTTTTGCAGGCGCATCCTGAGGTAGGCATGGTATATGGCGATGCAAATTTCATCGACCAGCATGGACGAGTAATTGGCAGGTTTGCCGCCCGCCAAACCAACTACCGTAAACTCCTGCGTGGTTCGGTACACATTCCTCAGCAAGCCGCCTTCTGGCGTGCAGATTTGTGGCGACGTATCGGTCCGCTGGATTCGTCGTTATACTTTGCGATGGATTACGATTTGTGGGTGCGTCTGGCCAAAATCACCGAAATCCGCTACACGCCGCAACTGTGGGCGAATTTCCGCTTGCACGAGGAAGCCAAAACGGATGTCGCCGACGAGCGTTGTTATCCCGAAATGCTGCGCATAGCCCGACGGGAAGGGTATGGCCCGCTTTCGTGGCTGGCGCTCAAAGCCTGGGCGCGCCCGCTTTTATACCGCTGGCTGCCCCTGCGTTTGCGGCTGTGGCTGCGGCGTATATTGCCGTAGTGTGCTTGACGGCTATCGGCCTTTATGAGAGAATACCGCTTTAGAAGATGAGACTTACTCGCCCCATGGGGAAGGTAAACTATGCCAGAACAAGAATTTTACATGGATGATGTCATCGATATTCGCCAGGTTATTCGTACTCTCTTGCGATACCGCGGCTGGATTGTGGCATTGACTTTGGGGGCTGCTGTGGTAGCGCTGGTGGTCAGTTTGCTGTTGCCCCCTACCTACGAGGCCACTGCCCTGGCGGTGATGACACCCACGCAATACAAACTGCAATTCGACCCGCGCATCGAAACTGTCATAAACCCGGTGGACATGCAAATTGACGTTTATACCGGCCTGGCAACCAGCGATGATGTAGTGCAGAAACTTTTCGCCAGTTTGACACCCCTGCCGCAAGGGGTAGAAAACATTGCCGATTTGCAGGATGCCCTTACGGTAACCGGCAAGAATGGCCTCTTGACTTTTACGGTAAAGGCCCGTTCTCCTGAAGATGCCTCACGCGTGGCCAATGCATGGGTACAGATTTTCGTTACCCAGGCCAACCGGGTGTATGGAACCAATGACGAAGAACAACTGGCCTTCTTTCAGGCGCAATTTTCCGACGCGGGCAAAAAATTACAGGCCGCTGAAGACGCTTTGACGGAATTCGTAGCCCAGGATAAAACATCCATCTTGCAAAACCGCCTGGATTCGCTGAACAACACACAGCGCAACTACCTGTCCACGCAAAATGCTCTTCTGGTAGCGCGTCAAGATGTGGAATCCCTGTTGCAAAAACTGGAAAGCCAGACCAACACATCCACAACGGAGTTCTCAGACCAGATGAGCGCGTTCTTTTTGGAATTGCGCGTTTTCAATGGGCAAGGGAACTACCCCGTGCAATTGCAGTTGAGCGACCCGACCTCGTTTTCCTCTCTGCCGCTCTCAGAGCAAAAGAGGACTTTGCGCACGGTGCTTACCATTATTGACCGCCGGATGCAAGACCTGGATACGGAATTGCAGGCTCTGGAACCGCAGATACTGGAGATGCAGGCCGAACTCAAACAGGCCCAACTGGAGCGCGACCGCCTGGAACGCGAACTCAGTCTGGCGCGGGATACCTACACGGCATTGGCGCACAAAGTCGATGAAACACGCATCGTGACCAATGACTCGGTGGGACAGGTGCGCATTGCCAGCCAGGCACTGACGCCCCTCAAGCCGGTGGCTCCGCGCAAACTGCTCAATACTGTCCTGGCAGGCGTGGTGGGGGCTATGCTGGCCATTGGTGGGGCATTTGCCGTGGAATGGTGGCGCGAAGAAGGCGAACAGCCAGTTTCTGAGCCAGTGGCGGCCGATTGACCCTTCCTGAAACCGTGAGCGTATAACGGGGTGCACTTTGCACCCCGTTTCTATGTGTCGCCTTTATGCAGCGGAAAATTTCCCCCTGGGTGCTCGTTTATCTGGTTTTGATGAGCACTCTGTTATTCATTTTTACGCGTCATTGGGGGTATGATGACCCGTACATTACCTACCGCTATGCCGAAAACCTGCGCGCCGGGCTGGGGTTTGTCTATAACCCCGGTCAGCGTACCCTGAGCACAACCACTCCCTTGTGGACTCTGCTTCTGGCCGTTTTGCGCAATCCCTGGCTGGATATGCCCGTCCTGGCGAATGCTCTCAGTGCGTTGAGCGCCGCTGCCGGGGCGTTGGGCTTGTGGCAGTTGAGCCAGCGCTGGCGCACGCCCTGGGCAGGGTGGGTGATGCTGGCGGTCTACCCGCTGTTCCCGCTGCTGCTCAGCACCACCGGTTCGGAGACCCCCCTGTACCTGGCGCTGGGCATCTGGGCGGTGGTGGCGTATGCGTGGGAGCAATACACCTGGAGCGGATGGCTGATTGCGTTGACTACCCTGGCGCGTCCCGATGGGATTCTGCTGGCCGGGGTGCTGGGTGCGGACTACCTTTGGGGCTGGTGGCGCACCCCAAAAGGGCAGCCCGCTGAAAGGGAGTCCGTTCCCCGCGGCATCCCCTGGGGGGCGGTGGCTGCTTTAGGGCTGCCTCTGGCCTTGTGGGGCGCGTTTTCCCTGTGGTATTTCGGCAATCCCCTGCCGGTGACTCTGGCCGCCAAGCAGGCACAGGGACGTATGGCTATCAGCCGTCATTTTGTCGCCGGGCTGGGGCGTGTCGTGGGCTGGTACAGCCGTTATCCGTATGTCTTGCTGGCCGCTTTGGGGTTGGCGGGCGTGTGGTTTTTGTGGCGTACGCGTGCGCGCTGGACGCTGTTTGTGGCCTGGCCGGTGTTGTATTTCGCCGCCTATACCGTGCTGGGGGTGAGCAGTTACTTCTGGTACTACACTCCGCTGGTGCCGGGCTTTGTGGCGCTGGCTGCCCTGGGTGTCGAAGGCCTGCTGCGCCGCATGCCGCGATACCGCACGGTGCTGTTCCTGGTGCTGCTGTTGGCCGTCCTGCCCTGGATGGTGCGCTCCCTGACGCGTATGCCTCAGCACACCGATAAGCGCCTGTCTGCCTACCGTGCCGCGGGAGTGTGGCTGCACGAGAACACGCCGCCAGATGCTTCGGTGGGCATGCTGGAAGTGGGTATCATGGGGTACTACGCCCGCCGCACCGTAGTGGACTTCGCTGGATTACTGCAGCCAGATGTGGCCGCCCAGATGAACCATGAAACCACCTACGACGATACCGCATTGTGGGCGCTGGAACGCTATCGTCCCGATTTCGTGGTGCTGCATGATGGCGCTTTCCCCAAGGCCACCACACGAACCCAAGAATTTTGTCAGGCAGTTCGCCACTTCCGCGGCACCGACTACGGGTATAATGCAAACCTGACGGTGTACGCCTGTCGCTGGTAACCGCTACATGGCACATGACACTTGATACGTGACACATGACACTTGATACGTGACACATGAACTTCATCCCGACATCCCTCCCCGAAGTCATCATTGTCGAGCCGCGCGTTTTTGGCGACGAACGCGGCTTTTTTATGGAGACTTACCACCAGGCCAAATTTCACGCCGCTGGCATTACCGCAGAATTCGTACAGGACAATCATTCCGGTTCGCAGCGCGGCATTTTGCGCGGCCTGCATTACCAGATACGACACTCCCAGGGGAAACTGGTGCGCGTCGTGGTTGGACGTGTTTTCGACGTTGCCGTGGATATCCGCCGTAGTTCTCCCACCTTTGGACAATGGGTAGGTGTGGAACTTTCGGCGGAGAACAAGCGCCAGTTGTGGATTCCGGAAGGCTTTGCACACGGTTTCTATGTGCTCAGTGAATGGGCGGAGGTGGTGTACAAGGCCACCGACCTGTACGCTCCCGAATGGGACCGCAGCATCCGCTGGGATGACCCCGATATCGGCATTGCCTGGCCGTTGATAGACGCGCATCCACCGCGCCTTTCTCAAAAGGACGCGGCCGCCCCCTTCTTGCGGGACGCCGACATTTACGAATAGGACATGTTTGCCATTTGCCTGTCCCTGACACCCTACCACCCCCTCACGCTCCTATGAAAAACATCCTCGTCACCGGCGGCGCGGGTTTCATTGGCTCGAATTTCATTCGCTACATGTTGAGCCGCGAACCCGAAATCCGCATCATCAATCTGGATAAACTGACCTATGCTGGCAGCCTTGAAAATCTGAAAGACCTGCCAGCCCCTGAACGGCACACTTTCGTGCAGGGCGATATTTGCGATGCCGAACTGGTGGCGCGTCTGCTGCGTGCGCACCGCGTGGACACCATCGTTCACTTTGCGGCCGAATCGCACGTAGACCGCTCCATCCTGGGGCCGGGCGCTTTCGTGCAGACCAACATCGTGGGCACGTTTATGCTGCTGGAGGCAGCGCGCGCCTTCTGGCTGAATGAGAACGGCCTCGGCGGCGCACCGGTGCGCTTTCATCACGTTTCCACGGACGAAGTTTTTGGTACGTTGGGGCCGGATGACCCGCCTTTCGATGAGCACACCCCCTACGCGCCGCGTTCTCCCTACGCGGCCAGCAAGGCTTCCAGTGACCACCTTGTGCGTGCCTACTTCCACACCTACGGCTTACCTGTCACCATTACCAATTGCTCGAACAATTACGGGCCGTACCAGTTCCCTGAAAAACTCATCCCCCTGATGATTTTGAATGCCCTGGAGGGCAAACCGCTGCCCGTGTATGGCGATGGGATGCAAATCCGCGACTGGCTCTACGTGGACGACCACAGCGAGGCCATCCGGCGCGTGCTGCACGACGGACGTCCTGGCGAGACCTACACCGTCGGCGGGGACAATCAGCCGCCCAATATCCAGATTGTGCGCACCATCTGCCAGATTTTGGACGAACTGCAGCCCAATTCGCCGCACACACCGCACGAAAAACTCATCACCCATGTCGCCGACCGCCCAGGGCACGACCGCCGCTACGACATAGACATCACCAAAATCCGCACCGAATTGGGCTGGACGCCCTCAGAGCAACTGGAAAGCGGCCTGCTGAAAACCGTCCACTGGTACCTGGAACACCCCGATTGGGTGGCCGCCATCCGCAAGCAACAGGAATACCAGCAATGGCTGGATGCGAACTACGCCGCGCGGGAAGAAAAGACGAAATGATGAATGCAGAATGATGACGGTACCCCGTAC
>DAOTWV010000279.1:0-1578 GCA_034435695.1 Anaerolineales bacterium
CTGTGGCTGGCGCTCAACTGGTTTGCGGAGGGGCATACCGCCTTGCTGGAAACGCGTTTCCCGGCCCTGCTGGAGGATGTGCGCCGCAACGGGTACGACTTCCTGTTCACGCGTTCCACGCTGCTGGGGCTGCCCGATGAACGCCGGGTGGTTCCGCTGCTCTTGTGGGCGCGCGCACGAACCATCGAGCCGCATTTCATCGCACAATTGCTGCAGCAGATGGGGCTGGCGGGGATACAGTTTCATCCCGGCTACCGCCTGCGGGTGCGTACCCTGGGGGGCTTTCAGGTGTGGCGCGGGGCGCAGCCCATTCGCCCGGAAGAGTGGCAGCGAGCCAGCGCGCGCAGTCTCTTTCAGGTGCTGCTCACCTTTCGGCATCAGCCGCTGGAACGTGACCAGATTTGCGAGTACCTGTGGCCGGGCGCCGAGCCGCGCAAGGCATCCAGCAACTTCAAAGTCGCCCTGAATGCCCTCTACAAGGTGCTGGAGCCGCACCGCAAGCCGGGGCAGGAATCATCTTTTGTGCTGCGCGAGGGCAGCGTGTATGCCCTGCGTCCCGGTGCCGACCTGTGGCTGGACGCCCAGGCCTTTCTGGATGCCGCCCAGCGCGGGGCACAGGGCGACGAGGCCGCGTTGGAAGAATCTGTCCGCCTGTATCAGGGCGAATACCTGCCCGAAGCGCGGTACGCACCCTGGGCCGAGGCCGAGCGCAAATTCCTGACGGCGCATTTCCTGCGGGCTGCCGACCGGCTGTGCGCCATCTACCTGGAGCGGGGGCAGGCCGGTGAGTGTCTTGCGCTGGCGCAGCGCATCCTGGCGCAGGATAACTGCTGGGAACGCGCCTACCGTCACCTGATGCGGGCGCACGCCCTGTTGGGCGACCGCGGGCAGGTGGCGCGCATCTATCGGCGCTGTGTGGAGACTCTGCGCGCCGAATTGGATGTCACCCCCGCAGCGGAGACCGAAGCCCTGTATCGGCACTTGATGGAAGGATGAGGGGCTGGAGGACGCGGATTTTGGGTTGATACGAAACCCAGCAGGACAACTGCTTGCCAGTTGTCCTGCTGGGGGGGCGGATGATGCGGATGTGCGCGGATTTTTTGTAGGACAACTGCTTGCCAATTGTCCCGCTGGGGGTGCGGATGGTGCAGATGACGCGGATTTTTGGTTGATGCGAAACCCCGTAGGACAACTGCTTGCCAGTTGTCCCGCTGGGGGCGCGAATGGCGCGGATGTGCGCGGATTTTGGGTTGATATGAAAACCCGTAGGACAACTGCTTGCCAGTTGTCCCGCATGCAGGCGGAAAAGGGTCTTTCCTGCCCGTCTCTTGACGTTGTGTAGGACAAGGCTCAGCCTTGTCCTACAGGATACTCCACAAGATTCAGCGTGGGACAGCCTGGAAAGGCTGTCCCACAGAAGATTCTGGCCTTTTAGCGCACAAGCAGCGGCAGGTAGATGTGGTGTGTTGTCGCAATATACACATTGAACGAGACGCCTGTTTCCATGTTTGCCAGGTCCTGATTGAAAATGTACCACTTTCCACCAGAGTAATACATGCCTATGGGGTGGTTGTGGTA
>DAOTWV010000280.1:0-8341 GCA_034435695.1 Anaerolineales bacterium
AATCCGGCTAGCGCCAAGCAGTCGGGTTTACCCGACTTTGGTGTCCTCAGCCGGGGAATTGATTCCCCGGCGGGTGGGCTGAGCAGTTACCTCTTGCCATGATTAACGTCCCTCAATACATGGATTGCCAGAAGACAAGGGAAAATTCTGGGAGGGTCTTCCTTTGTGGGTCGCCATCCAGGAAAACAACAAAGGCGCTTTGCCATTCATGCCACCCAAAGGACAAACACCCGTGCACACGTACTGGTTGAAATGCTGGAAAGAAGAGAACGCATCTGTAACAGAGGATATCTGGCGCTTTAGTCTGGAAGACCCCCTTACTGGCGAACGCCTGGGATTTGCGAGTTTACATACCCTGATGCTTTTCCTTGAACAACAAATCCAATTGTGGTCTCAAACCCCAGAGGGGGAGGATAGCACTTCTTCCACCTGAACCCCATTCGCCCCAACCAGCCAGAGATGCTCGTGCAATCAAGGTGTCCAGAGAGGACGCCAGAAGACAGGCCATCAGATTTGGCGTGTGCGTCAGCGATACAGGAGGCTCAAAGATGAAAAAATTTTTCTCACGAATACGTCTGGCGATGGTCCTGCCGCCGGCAGGCGCAGTGTTTCTGACGTGGGTATTGGCAGCCTGGCTGCTGCCCGCTCACGCAGCCGCTACGGTGCGCTATGTAGCGCCCGGCGGCAATTGCGGCGGCGTTTCCCCATGTTACGGCACTATTCAGGAAGCCGTGGACGCGGCCGTCGACGGCGATGAAATCCGCGTCGCCGCCGGCACCTACACCGGCGCACAGCCCAAAGTCTCCGCCACCACCGGTTACACCTACACCCAGGTGGTGCTGGTGGACGGCAAAACCCTGACCCTGGCAGGCGGCTACACCACCTCCAACTGGAACACCGCCGACCCGTTGACCAATCCATCCGTCATTGACGCCGAAAATTTCGGACGCGGCCTTACCATCGTGGGCAGCGGCACGCAAACCGTCACCGTCAAGGGCTTCCAAATCGTCAACGGCGACTACACCAGTTTGGGCAACCCCAGCGGGCAGGTCAATACTGCCTGTCCCGGCGGCGGCAACTCCGATTGCGCTGGCGGCATACTGGCTTACAACATCCACTTCATTTTGCAGGATACGCTGGTGCGCAACAACACCGCCAGCCGCGTGCACCCTTACAGTCTGGCGGGCGGCGTGTTGCTGTGGAGCACACAAAGCGGGACACGCATCGAGAGCAGCCAGATTTTCAGCAACACCAACACGACCGAGGGCTATGGCGGCGGCGTGGTGGCACATTACATCTACGGTGGCCTGACCATCCGCGATACCCAGTTCGACAACAACCACAGCACGTTCAATGGCGGCGGGTTGCTGTTGGATAGTGTTACCGGCCCAACGTTGATTGAAAACTGCCGCTTCGTGGGCAACACTGCCGTAGGCCGCACCGATGCCCAGGGCGGCGCGCTGGAAGCGGGGATGAGCGATGACCTGACCCTCGACCGGGTGGAATTTCGCGACAACCGCGCCTATCAGGACGGGGCAGCCGTCTACATCAAGAAAATCGGCACCGGTGCGCCGAAACTCACACTGGTCAACGTGCTGGCCGCCGGCAACAGCCTCGCCGGGGCGCAGCCCTACGGCAGCACCATCAACATCGAGGACGGCATCACCTGGCAGGGCTTCAACGTCCACATCTGGCACGCCACCGTAGCCCAGAACAAGACCCCGGCCGGAATCCGCATTGGACAGTGGGATACCCGCAGCCCGGTATTCGCCGCCAGCATCACCAACACGCTCGTCACCAGCGCCACTTACGGCGTGGTGGGCGCACACTACACCAGCACGCTGACCATCAATCAGACCAACTCGCTGTTCTTCAACGTCGCCAACCCCACCGCCGCCGAAAGCGGCACACCGACCTTCAACACCGTCGGCACCGTCACCGGCGACCCCAAACTGGATGCCAACCAGCGCCTGCAGGCCGGTTCGGCGGCCATCGATGCCGGCGTGGACAGCGGCATAACCCTCGACCTGGACGGCGGCCTGCGCCCCGGCGGTGCGGCCTACGACATCGGCGCAGACGAATATTCGGCCTCCGCCCCCGGCACCTTCCGCTTCAGCCAGGCGACCTACAGCACACCCGAAGGGAACAGCGTCACCCTGACGGTGGAACGCATCAACGGCACGGCCGGCGCGGTCAGTGTGCAGTACGTCACCAGCCAGGGCACCGCGACCGCGAGCAGCGATTACACCTCGGCTTCCGGCGTGCTGAACTTCGCCGACGGCGAGACCAGCAAGACCTTCACCCTCCAGACTCTGCAAGACACTCTTGTCGAGGGGGATGAGACCTTCGTTGCCTCGCTCACCACTCCCACGGGCGGCGCGACCCTGGGCAGCCCCTATGAAGCGGTGGTCACCATTCAGGATGACGACACCGCACCAGCCGGAGAACTGCGCTTCACCGCAAGCACCTTTACCGGACGCGAGGACACCGGCGTGGCGCTCATCAGCGTGGAACGCGTCAACGGCAGCACCGGCACGGTCACCGTGGATTACGCCACCAACGCCAGCACCGCCACCCCCGGCGTGGATTATCAGGATACCTCCGGCACGCTCACCTTTGCCGATGGCGAAACCTTCAAGACCTTCACGGTGGTCATCCTGAACGATTCCATCAACGACCCGGATGAGACCTTCAACATTGCTCTGACAAACGCCACCGGCGGCGCAACGCTGGGCACGCCCAGCCAGGCGGTGGTCACCATCGTCCAACAGGCCTACGACCTGTACCTGCCCATCATCATCCGCTGAGCAATTCGGGGAGGCGGAGGCATTGCCTGCGCCTCCCCGGCCCTGGATTCACACCGTCTTTGTCCTTTCGCAAGCGAGAGGACAAAGCGCCGTTTTTTTTCGAGGAGTTCCCATGCACATCCGTTTTCACCTCTCCCCCATGCGCCATGCCGCACAAGTCTATCGTCTTTTTTTGATTCTTTTCATTCTCCCCGGCATGGTGTTGGGACCGTTTGCCCAAATCCAGCCGGCATCCGCCCAGGCGCCTGCGGAAATATCTGCCCCGGCAGCGCAACAGACTCCCTTGCAGGGGGACGGGCAGCCGATGGGAATATCCACGCCTCAGAATGCCGCTGAGCGGCGCGTCAACACGCCAACCGCCGTGCAGCAGGCCTCGACCCTGGCACTGACGGGTGTCCAGCCGACAGTGTGCGCCGCCGACAAAGGACTCATCCGCTGCCGCGCCGCGTCCCAGGCCGAAGCCGATGCCTGGGACGCACCCCCGGAACTGGCTGCCACCTTCAAGGGGGATGCCCCCTCTCCCCTGCTGGCGCAAAACAGCAACGCACCGGCGGCCACCCAAAGCATCACCCTGACGGTGGATACCGCCGCGGCCACGATGGATGGCGACGTCACCAGCGTCAACGGGCTGATGCTCACCCCCGGCGCGGACGGACACATCTCTTTCCTGGAAGCAATCTCGGCAATCAACAATACCGGCAACGGGTATGGCATCGCCTTTGCGCCCCCGCTGGCCGGACAGACCATCTCATACAGCGACGGGACGCTCACCCTGCAGGTGGATAACACCACCATCAACGGCGATATCGACGGAAACGGCAAGCCGGATATCCGTTACGATGGGCCACAGGGGTACATCTCCCTGCGCATTTTGGGGCACAACAACACCATCAAAGGGATGGCGATTGCCAATCTGTCCATCGAGGATACCGCTTCGGGAAATGTCATCACAAAAAACTACATCGGCACCGATTTAACCAGCACCAATACCGCCAACCGCCAGGGCAACGGCGTGCAGATTTTGCACTCTGCCCATGACAACCAGGTGACGAATAACATCATCGCCGGCAATGTCATTCCCGAACCGGGGAAGGACGGCTCCGGGGTACTCATCGGTCATTCCTCCTACAACAACGTGGTTTCCGGCAACACCATCGGGGTGGACATTCTGGAAAATACGCTGTCCAACGAAATCGGAGTCGCGATTGGCTGGGGGGCGCACGATAACACCATCGGCGGGACGCGCACCACCCCTGCGGGCTGCGGCATCCCCTGCAACGTCATCAGCGGAAACACCCGCAACGGAGTGTTGATTCTGGGGACGGGCACGGACAAGAACCTCGTCAACGGTAACTTCATCGGCACCGATTCGGCCG
Source organism: Anaerolineales bacterium (assembly GCA_034435695.1). Taxonomy (GTDB): domain Bacteria; phylum Chloroflexota; class Anaerolineae; order Anaerolineales; family DRKV01; genus DRKV01. Next base: position 4,184 of record DAOTWV010000280.1, read on the forward strand.
GCGCGGTCTCCATCCCCAACGTGTATCCGGCGGTGTGGATTGGCGATGGGGCGCAGAATAACACCATCGGGTCCCTTTCGTGCCCGCAGCGGCCGTGCAACCTGATTAGCGGCAATGTCGCCGAGGGGGTGGTCATCGACGGACAGGGCACGCAAAACAACAACGTGTTCGGGAATTACATCGGCGTCACCCTGGACGGCATGAGCGCGTTGCCCAACGGCAAGACGGGCATCCTGATTGAGAACAAGGCCGGCAATACCCAGGTTGGCTGGTTCCAGTCCGATACCAGTACCTGCACAGGGGGCTGCAACCTCATCAGCGGGAACGGCGAAGCCGGCGTAAGCATCATCGGCGGCTCCTCGCTCAACGTGGTCAGCGGCAACTTCATCGGGGCAAACGCCAACCTTTCCGCCAATCTCCCCAACGGCACCTACGGCGTCGTCGTTTCCGATTCATCTCAAAACGCCATCGGGAAATTCACGGACAGTCCATCGGATTACCAGGGCAATCACATCTACGGCAACAAATCCGGCGGCATCCTGGTGTACCGCAGTTCGGGAGGCAGCGACCCGGCGCACAAAAACGTGATGATGCAGAACGCCTTTTCCGGCAATGGGGGGATACCCATTGACCTTGTGCCGAATGTTGGCGTGGGGGTAGACCCCGGCGGCAACGGCCCCAACGATGGGGTGACCGCGCCGGTGTTGCTCAAAACCGACAAGGACCATTGGATTGGCCGCGTCGGCGCGGCGGACGGCAGCACGGTGGAATTGTACGCCGACAATGGCAAGACCTATCTGGCTTCGGCCACCGTGACAAGTTTTGAATTTGCCTTCGACCTGAGCGGCAAGAAGAACGTCACCCCGCCGTTGGTGGCGACCGTCACCGACCTGGACAGGAACACTTCCGAGTTTTCCGCTCAGGCCAGGCTGTACTTCATCTCCAACAACGCGCTGCCCGGACAAAAGATTTTTGCCTTTGCCACGGTGACCAATACCCTGTCCCAGACGCTGCAAACTCCCGCACCGGATGTCATCGTGCACCTGGAGAGCAGCATCGTTTCTTTGCAGAACGACGGCAAGAATGGGGATATGTTCGCCAAAGACGCGTACACCAGCGGTTACCTGACCGCGCCCACAACGCCGGGCGAGTATAAGGCCTACCTGTTCGTCAACGGTGCGCGCGTTGCCATGACTACCCTGACCGTCTCCAAAGAACCTTCCCTGGCCGTATTGACCGACCTCACCGCCCTGCGGGACGAATTCATCAACGTGGGGACGAAGAAAACGGCACAGGACATCTATCGGGGATTGTTCAGGATGAGAACCTATGCATCCGACCATGATGGTGTGGTGATAGACGTGCGGCAGGAAATCCCCGGCTACAGCGCGCTCAACTACTATCGCGCTGCCAATCGCGTCACCATGGGACAGAAGATTGATACCTGGATTGCCACCAAACTTTCAACCTATACTTCCATGCACTACCTTGTCATTGTAGGAGATGATGCCGTTATCCCCTACTATCGCGCCAAGGATGAAATTTGCAGAAAGGTATACCTTATAGACAAAAAAGGCCGTAAGAAAAAAGCGGGGGTATCCTGTGACCAGAATTACGCCTGGCACCAGATAAAGAATCATCCCGGCCTGTTTTCCAACCTGACCATGAGGGATATAGCCAACGGTTATCGTCTTTCAGATACCCAGTATTCCACCAAAGATGATTCAGAAACCCCGCGCATACCACAGATTGCTTATGCCCTGGGACGCGTCTTTGCCAAAACGCCAACTGCACTATACAACCTGTTTGATGCCTACGAAAAACCCGTCTCTCTCAACCCTGCTACGGATAGCGCCTCCCTGATATATCTGCATGACAAAATTGATTGCAGTTTTGTATACAATCGAGTAAAGCCATTAAAGTGCGTAGCCTTTCTGGCAGATGCGAGTCTCGTCCCTACAGTGACCAAATACTTCCGGGGGCTGATAGAGGTTTCGAACCCTGCCCAACGCCCTATGGACTATGACACCACCTATGCATTTGGCCAGCATGTATTCTGGACCAGGGGCAGCATCACCCAGTCACTCAGCGATGCCGAATTGGTGATGATTGTGACCCACGCTTCGCAGTTCCACATGTACACCCTCAAGGGACACAATCTGCACGCCAGTGACATTCGCAATTTTTCCCCCGGCCCCAATCCGCCTCTCTTCATCAGCGCGGGATGCCATACCGGGCTATCCATTTCTCGCAAAGGGCCATACGCATCCTACGCGGACTCTCTGCCCGCCGCCACCCTGGAGCAGCACATTCCCTATATCGCCCCAATGAATTACTCCTGGCCTATCCATACTATGGGAATGCAAGAGGAACTCGCGCGCCTCATTGCCAGAAAAAACATCTCCACGGTAGGAGACCTTTTCCGCGATATGCAACGCGCTTACAGCGCAAAGTCTGCATCTGCCAGTGCCCCTGTTCTCTCGCTGGCTGGCTACCAGGACCTCACCACGCGTTACAACTTCGTCCTCTACGGCCTGCCCACCCAAGCCATCAAGTACAGCGGCGCACATGCGCCGGTGGGCGCCGCGCCCGATGTCCAGCCGCTGACGCCCTCCATCCTGTCCCCGGCCGCCTCAGAGACGCACGCCCTCGACCTGAGCGTGGACGTGCCCAACTTCCAGCAGGTCACTCTGCCCGATGGCAGCGTTTACTTCCAGATTCCCAACAACGGCACGTTGAGCCTGGATGCCGCCTACCCCATCCTGCCCGAAATCGTGCAGGTTTACCGCCTGCCCATCAGCAGCACGGTGACTTCCGTATCCCTGACCGGCGCGCTGACCCACACCACGCCGACCACTTTCACCCCCGCCACCGCCGATTTCGCCACCCTCAACGGCCCGGCCATCTCCGGCGCGGTGCCCCTCACCCAAACCTACCCTTCGCAGGTCTACTGGTACGGCAGCGCCGCGCTGGGCGACAGCACCCTGCTCTACGTGGGCATCAACCCCATGCAATACGACCCCTCCACGCAGCGCGGCACGCTCTACGACCGGGTGCAACTGCACGTCACCTACCAGTCTCCGGCCTCCAACGCCGCGCTGACGGGCATCACCGTCAACGGCGGAAGTTCCGTCAGCACGGGGATGAGCAGCCTGCCGCTGCAATTCAGCGTGGATAGCACCCAGGCCGCCAACCTGACCCTGGCCTACGAAATCACCGACCGCAGCGGAACGACGATGGCGCAGGGCAGCACCACCGCCGTGCTCAGCGCCGGCAGCAACACCGTCAACGCCTCTACCGATACCCTGCGCTGGCACCCCGGCCCCATGCTGCTGGTCGCCACCCTGTCCGATTCCAACGGCGTGGTAAATACCGCCTCCACAACCTTCACCGCCCAGGGAAACAGCCTGGAAGCGGCCACCGACCAGACAGCCTACGGCGCGGAAACCAGCACCACCCTGTACACCGGCCTGTACGATCAGGATGGCGCAGGGGTGACAGGGCAAAGCGGCGTCTTCACCGCCACCCTGGACGGCGCGCCCCTGACTCTTTCCTTCACCGAGCCGCTCACCGGCCAGTACCAGGCCGCGCTCTCCCTGAGCGGCCTGAGCGAAGGTCTGCACGTGGTGACCGTCGGGCTGCCCGGCAGCGCCACGGCGGATACCGTCCTCGAAATCGACCACACCGCCCCCACCGCCACGCTGGACAGTTTGCCGCTCAACTACCCCGGACTGGCGATTCCCGTCAGCGGCGCGGGCAGCCAGGACGTGGACTACTACGAAATCCAGTATGCCGTCGGTACCACCGCCACCTGGACGACCTGGATGACTGCTACCGCCTCGACCGAAGAATACCCGGCCCTCGACGCGGTGACCTTCGGCCCCTACGCGCCCGTTGCCACCCAGTACAACCAGTGGTACTACTTCCGCGTCCGCGCCGTGGACCAGGCCGGGAATGTCGGAGCGTTCAGCCCTTACATCGAAACCTACCTGGTGCAAAACCCGGCCGTGGAACAGGAGCAGGCCATCGCCCGCATTGTGGAACTGACCAACCAGGTGCGCGCCAGCCAAAGCCCCCCTCTGCCGCCGCTCAAACTCAACCTGACCCTTAACGCCTCATCCCAGGAACACAGCAACGACACCGCCTACAACGGTCTCT
>DAOTWV010000281.1:0-12667 GCA_034435695.1 Anaerolineales bacterium
GTGGTCATCGTCAAGCACCTGTCGCCGTGCGGCATCGCCAGCGCCGAGACCCTGGCCGCGGCCTATCCGCCCGCGCTGGCCTCTGACCCGGTGTCGGCCTTTGGCGGCATCATCGCAACCAACCGTCCCTTCGACGGTGAGACGGCGGCCTTGTTGCTGGAGAACAAGCACTTCGTGGAGTGCATCATCGCCCCCGGTTTCACCCCCGAAGCGCGTGACCTGCTGGCGAAGAAGAAAAACCTGCGCCTGCTCGCCATGCCTGACCTGGAAATCAGCCCGCGCCACGAATACCGCTCGGTGGTGCGCGGCGTCCTGAAGCAGGATGTGGATTTGGGCGACCCGCCCGAAAGCGAATGGCGCGTGGTCAGTCAGCGGCAGCCGACCGAAGCCGAGTGGCAGGCGCTGCGCTTCGCCTGGAAGGCGGTGCAGCACGCCAAATCGAATGCTATCGTCTTCGTGCAGGGCGAGGCCACGGTGGGCATCGGCAGCGGTCAGCCGAACCGGGTGGACTGCGTACGCATCGCGGCGGAACGCGCCGGGGAGCAGGCGCGCGGCGCGGTGATGGCCTCGGATGCTTTCTTCCCCTTCCCCGATTCGGTCGAGGAGGCGGCTAAAGCCGGCATCACCGCCATCGTCCAGCCCGGCGGCTCGATTCGAGATGAACTGTCCATCCAGGCGGCTGATGCACACGGCATGGCGATGGTGTTTACCGGGGTGCGGCATTTCCGGCATTGAGGAGGTTGGCTCGCCCCAGGTTTCCCTCACCTCCGGCCCTGGTCTTAGGGAGAGGAGGGAGGTTTTCCCCCGCCCCTACCCCCAGCCCCTCCCATGAGGGGGGAGGGGAGCTTCTCCCCCACCCCCAACCCCTCTCCCTAAGGGGGAGGGGAGGTCTTTCACCCCCGTCCCCTCTTCCTAAGGGGGAGGGGAGTCTTTCACCCCCGTCCCATCTTCCTAAGGGGAGGGGAGGTTTTCCCCCACCCCTACCCCCTCCCTCTAAGGGGGAGGGGACGTATTCCCTCACCCCCATCCCCTCTCCCTAAGGGAGAGGGGAGTCTAGAGGAGTTTTTTATGAACGAAGAATTGTTTTCCCAACACGAGGCACTGACTTTCGATGACGTGCTGATTGTCCCCGCCTATACCGAGGTGCTGCCCAACGAGGTGGATTTGCGCGTCACGCTGACGCCGGAAATTCGGCTGAACATCCCCATCATTTCGGCGGCGATGGACACCGTTACCGAGGCGCGGCTGGCGATTGCGCTGGCGCGCGAGGGCGGGCTGGGCATCGTCCACCGCAACCTGCCGCCCGAAGCGCAGGCCGCCGAGGTGGAAAAGGTCAAACGCTCCCAATCGGGGATGATTGTCGAGCCGGTCACTCTGCCGCCGGATGCCTCGCTGCGTCAGGCCGAGGAAATCATGTCCACCTACCACATCAGCGGCGTGCCCATAACCGACCCGCACGGCAAACTGGTGGGTATCCTGACCAACCGCGATGTCCGCTTCGTAGAGCCGGGCGATTACGACCTGCCGGTGCGCGATTTCATGACCGCCGAAAACCTGGTCACGGCACAGGTGGGCATCTCGCTGGAAGAGGCCAAAACCCTGCTGCAAAAATACCGCATCGAAAAATTGCCGCTGGTAGATGAAGACGGCATCCTGAAGGGATTGATTACCGTCAAGGACATCCAAAAGGCCATTGACTACCCCAATGCGGCCACCGATACCCAGGGGCGGCTGCTGGTTGGGGCGGCCGTGGGCGTGGGTGCGGACGTGGAAAGGCGTGTCGAATTGCTGCGCAAGGCCGGCGTGGACGTGGTCTCGATTGACACCGCCCACGGCCATTCCAAAGGAGTGGTGGAGACCATCCGGCGCATCAAGCGCGCCTGGCCGGATTTGCCAGTCTTCGCCGGGAACGTGGTCACTGCCGAGGGGACGGAGGCGCTCATCGAGGCCGGGGCACAGGCCATCAAGGTCGGCGTGGGGGCCGGTTCGATTTGTACAACGCGCGTGGTATCCGGCGCGGGCATGCCGCAGGTCTCGGCGGTCTACGAGTGCGCCCGTGCGGCGGCGAAACACGGGATACCGGTCATCGCCGACGGCGGCATCAAATTCAGCGGCGATATCGTCAAAGCGATTGCCGCCGGGGCGCACGCTGTGATGCTGGGCAGTCTGCTGGCCGGGCTGGAAGAGTCGCCGGGAGAGGTGGTGCTCTACGAAGGCCGCCGCTTCAAGGAATACCGCGGCATGGGCAGTCTGGGTGCGATGAAGGGCTACGCAAAAGACCGCTACGACAGCGCTCGCAGCGGCAGTGGTAAACTTGTTCCCGAAGGCATCGAAGGGCGCGTGCCCTACAAGGGACGTTTGCACGATTACGTCTATCAACTGGTCGGCGGGCTGCGCTCCGGGATGGGCTACGCCGGTGCGCCCAACCTGGAAACACTGCGCACACGCACGCGCTTCGTGCGCATCACCAACGCCGGGCTGATTGAAAGCCATCCCCACGATGTCATCATCACCAAGGAAGCGCCGAATTACCAGTTGGGGCAGCGCTGAAAGCCGTGAACGGCTGCGCCGTCTGGTTTTCGGGTATTCTCCCAAGAGAAAGCACCTATGAACTCTCAAAAACCCGATTTGCAGGCGGCCATGCAGGGCGATGCGCAGGCATTCGAGCGCCTCATCAGCCCCCACCATCATTCGCTACTGGCGCACTGCTACCGCTTTACCGGTTCGTATTTCGATGCCGAGGACATTCTGCAGGAAGTGTTCCTGCGGGCATGGCGCAAATTGCACACCTTTGCGGGCAGGTCTTCTTTCCGCACCTGGCTGTACAGCATCGCTACCCACGCCTGCCTGGATTTTTTGCGAAAAGAGGAACGCCGCGCCCTGCCCTCGGAGTTCTATCCTCCAGCCAATCCGGATGCCCCTTTCGCCGAAGCGTCCCCCGATGCGGCCTGGCTGGAGCCTTTGCCGGATACCGTCATCTCCAGGGAACACCTTTCCCCCGAAGCCCGCTATGCGCGCCGCGAGTCGGTGCGCCTGGCGCTGATGATTGCGCTGCAAACCCTTTCGCCGCAACAACGCGCCGTGTGGCTGTTGCGGGAGGTGCTGGGATTTTCGGCCTCCGAAGCCGCCGCCATCCTGGAAACAACGGTATCCTCCATCAACAGCGCGTTGTACCGGGCGCGCGCAGTCCTGGAAGGGCGCGTCACCCTCGAAGCCTCCTCCGCCCCTGTGGAGGAGAGCGATTTCCTGCTTCGCTATCAGCAAGCCTGGGAAAATGCAGATGTGGACGCGCTGGTAGGGCTGCTCAAAACCGAAGCCCAATTCGTCATGCCCCCTTCTCCCTCGTGGTATGCCGGGCGCGCGGCAATTCAGCGCATGCTGGAAAAGTGGCTGTTCGCCGGGGAGGCCGCAGGGCGCTGGCGACTGTTCCCCACGCAGGCCAATGGGCAGCCTGCCTTTGTGTTTTACCAGCGTCAGCCCGATGGTTCAGGGCGCTTTTTTGGCGTCCATGTGCTTACACTGGAGGGGAACCGCGTTGCGCAAATCACGCATTTTTTGCAGCCCGGCCTGGAACGTCCCTTTGGGTTTCCGGCACAGCAGGCGTTGTAAAAAGAAAGCGGCGGGATGAAAATCCCGCCGCTTTTTGGTTGCGTTTTACCGTCCTTCGTTGATGGCACGCGCCTCGCTGTACCCATCGTAGGCAAAGAACAGGTTCATGAAGAACACCGTACCAAACATCACCGGGTAGAGGCCCGGCGCGGCAACTTTGATTTGAAACTCAAGCCAACTGAGCACCAGCGCGCCAATCGTCAGGCCAATCCCCAGCGCTTTGCGGCGACCGTTGTAAAGCGTTCCCGGTCCCATGAAGAAGAAATTGAGTACGGCGGCAATCCACGGGTTTTTCATTTTTTTACTCTCCTTGTGTTGGGTCTGAATTGAGTACCTTCACTCTATTAGACGTCACAAGGAGGGGAAACTTCGCGCCGGGGGGAAAATTCCTTTTTGGGGAGGTTACCCCGCCAGCGCGGCCAGCAGCAAGGCGACGCGTCGGGAGTCTGCGGCGGGCAGCAGCACCACGCCATTGCGACCGGGTACCATGCTGTCCCAGTTCTCTACATACTCCAGAACGCCAGTTTTTCCAGGTAGTCTCGGTCCTGGATGACAATCTCGCCGCGTTCCAGGGAGATTACCCCCTGCCGGGCCAGGTCCTTCAACGTGCGGGACAGTACTTCGCGCACCGTTCCCGTCATGGCGGCCAGGTCGTTTTGCGAGATACGTTGATTTCCGGCCAGTTGTTCCGGCGTCAGGTCCAGCAACACACGCGCCAGGCGATGCACCAGGCGCAAAGCAGACAACTCGGCCACGCGCGCCACCAGCATGCGCGAACGCTGGCTCATGCTGAGGATGATGGCCTGCATCAACTCAGGATGTGCCTGCATCTGATGCCGCACCACGTCCGCGGGGATAAGCAGCACCCGGCTGTCCTGCAGCGCCGCGGCGCTGACCGGGTTATCGCCGCCATCCCAGACAGCCACCTCGTTGAAGCTTCCTCCCGGCCCGACCAGGGTGACAATCACTTCACGCCCGTTCGCCGCCGTGCGAAACAGTTTGATAGAACCGGTTTGTACGATGAACAGACCGCTACACGGGTCTCCTTCCCAAAACAAGGTTTCTCCAGTCTGAAAAATTCGCGTCTGCACGCTTTCGAAAAGCGGCTGCAAAATCTGGGACGACACACCCCGGAAAAAGGGCTGCCGGGCAATCAGTTGCTGCACCATGGGCATTATCCTCTCATGCGTGGTATCCCACCCAGTATAACAAAAAATCCTTCCCCAAACACAAAGAGGGTCTGCCGTCTGGCAGACCCTCTTCAGTTGCATCAGGAAGTTTTACGGTTCGCCGATTTCTCCGGTGGCGATGCGGTAATCATAGATATCCTGCATGCGGTACAGGTCTTGCTGCAATTCGAAGAAGCCGTGCCAGTGTGCCCAATCGGGCGCGCCCATTAAGGCGCCGTGACGCGCGCGGCGGCCTTCGTGGTGCCAGAGGTGGTAATACAACTTCTGGAACTCATCTGCCCAGGGGTTGTCTTTCAGTAGTCCGCGCTCCTTCAGGTCGTTGAGCATGGTCACCGCCGGCTGATAGTAGGCTTCGTTGTACAGGCGTACTGCGTCGTCGGCGCTCTTGAAGTAGCCTTCCACCAGCGTGGACGTGTGGCATTCGCCGCAGACCTGCTTCATCTCAGCGCGGCCGGCTTCCGCGTCCCCGGTCAGCGGTGACATGGGGTCATCAGAGTTGCGCGGTTTGGATTCCGGCGCCCAGGCGTTCCAATACAGGCGCTGCGAAACGTTGTGCGTGGGCTGCAGGTCGCCGATGCCACTCATGTGGCAGACCGCGCAGGTCGGCGCACGATAGTCACCCGGCTCCCAGTCGCCCGGCTCTTTGCTGTAATCCCAGGTCTCACCTTCGGTGGCGTAGATGTGACCGTGCTTGGAGTTTTCATACACCTCGATATCCGGATGGTCCGGGCCGAGGTGACAACTGGCGCAGGCTTCCGGCTTGCGGGCTTCTTCGATGGAGAAACTGTGCCGGGTGTGGCAGACCGCACAATTGCCGACTTCACCATTGGGGTAAATATTGCCCATGCCAGAGGTGGGATACAGGTCGGCCAGCGGGCGGCCGTTCTCATCCAGTTCCAGGCGCACGCCGTGGCACTGCACACAACCGGTCTGACCGGAAGCATTCTTCAGTTCGGGGTGATTTTGCCCCTCGTGCACCTGCACCAGAATGGTCATCTTTTCTTTCGATTCCACCTGCAGGGCAGCGCGGTAATGGCCGCTGGCATTGAACTGGGCCACTTCGTCTTCATGGCACTCAGCGCAGGTCGAAGGCGGCACCAGCATCGACACCGCAATGGTCAGGTCTTCGTGTCCCTGCACATTCTTCAGCGCCATGGGTGAATCCGGGTCCACCTGATGGCAGTCCACACAGGTCACACCTTCGGCGGCATGCCGGCTGCCATCCCAGTCAGAAACGATGCCGGTCGTCTCCTCGGCATGACATTCAATGCACTGCCGGTCCAGCGCGTCCAGCCCCTGGGCATGCGGTGCCGCCGCGCTCTCAGGTGCCGGTGCGCTGTCTTTCGGACTACAGGCCGCCAGCACAGCCGCCAGCGCCAATAAAACAAAGAGGAACCATTTGAAATGCTTCATAAACCTTGCTCCTTCTCACGCAAAATAAGGCTACTTATCCGAGTAACGATACCGTCCCTGCAACAGGTAACGGTTGAGGTTTTCATGTCCAACGCCTTCGTGACAGTCCACGCACTGGCTGTCAATCACCCCGTCCATGTAATTCGCGTGCGCCCCCCGCCCATTGGGGATGGCAGCCAGGTCACTATGGCATTGCAGACAACCGGAATCGAACACATAATCGTTGTGCTCTTCTCGTAAGGCCTGCCAGTCCAGCGCAAACTCATCCCGGGTGGCCGCCGTCCACAAATCCACCACGCCAAGTTTGGTTTTGCTGGCAAACTCGGCCAGGGAATTTTCGTGCGAAAGGTGACAATCCACGCATTTCGCTTGAAAACCGACCGCATTACGGCCGCCATGCACCGAATCGTGATAGGAATTAACCAATGCTTCCATCACATGGCAGGAACCGCAATATCCTGCATCCGCGGTTTTATCCAGGGTTGTGTCAACACCTGCCCATGCCAGCAAAACCAACAGTCCAAACGCCAGCACGCCTCCCATCCAGTATATCCATCGTCGAGATTTCATTGCGCCTCCACAACAAAGGTATTGCTATATTCTTCACAAAGTTTAGGGTGTTTCACCCAATTTGTCTGTAACTTTTATCACAAGGCAGCCATAGGGCTTGTGTCTCTATGTGCGCGCTCCTCGCCAGGGGATGAACCCCCCGGCTATGCCTGCAAAACCGCCTGAAGGCGGCTTCCCGATAGTCCGCTTGAGCGGACTTTGTACCAGTAGCCCGGACGTTTATGTCCGGGCGAGGCGGATGCAAGCAAAATATGTAGATTGCTTTCTGTTTTCCCCCCTCTGTCCTGCGGACATCTCCCCCCGATGGGGGGAGAACAGTCCCTGCCCCTTGTGGGAGAAGGTCAGGAAGGGGGGTATCTAAAATCATAGACTCCGTGTTCTCCGTGTCTCCGTGTGCGAATGAACCGGCGCTTGCACCTTTCGTCGGGCTGCCGGCCAACACGCCTTTCATGCTTCCCGTCTGGCGGGAGCACTAAAGATATGTTGGTCTGTAGAACGCTGATAACGCTGGTGCCGCTGATATCCGCTGGTTGAGTTGGTTTTCGCCGCTTCGTTGGCCGTATCTGCGAGAATCTGCGTCAAATCGTAACTGCTCAGCCCACCCGCCGGGGAAGCCATTCCCCGGCTGAGGACACCAAAGTCGGGTAAACCCGACTGCATGGCGCCAGCCGGATTGATCCGGCTTTGGCCGCTCAGCCCGACGATTTATCGTTGGGCGTGGGCGGCTGAGTTGTTACGCCAAATCTGCGTTCCGTTGTGCCAGACCATACCGCGATTCACCAACAACGTTTTAGTACTCCCTTTGGGGACTTCATCCCAGGGTGTAGTACGTTGTGTGGTAGAAAATCTTTCCGTCCTTCAGTCCCAGCGTATCATTCCCGTCTTTTACCGTGATGCCGGATGCGGTTTTGGCTTCCCAGGTCAGATGACGGGAGGCGCCTTTCCCGCTGTAGCCTGTCAGCGTAAATTCCGCATTGGGCAGACCTTCCTTGAACAGTAAATCGTATCGGACGCGCAACTTGTCCTTGCCCTGGATGGTTCCACCCGGTTGTACCAAAACTGCTTTCTCGTCGTATAGCGCCAGCACCTTGTCTACATCGTGCGTGTTCAATGCCTGGATGAGTTGTTCGCTGATATCCAGCGCAGGAGGAGGCGTACCCTCCCAGGGGAAATCCTGTACCACTTTCCACAATTCTGGCAGCGCGGGGCGGGCAGCATCCCAACTCCAGAAATTGGTGGCGCTCAGGTTCAATTGCTGGACAGTCTGCAGGAATTCCAGCACTTCGGGCGCGGTAGGCGTCCAGTTATGTTCCGAAAAGGTCGCGCCCGTGGGGACGACAGGACGCATGGGAGTCATGCCGGCAAATTCTCGCACGCTGCGTTTGAGTTGTGCACCGGGGTTATGGGATTGCATCCAGTACACCTGTGGCATGACATAATCGCAATATGTCAGAAATTCCTTCCAGGGCAGGGTGGTGTGATAGGAAGGGTAACGGTAAGAACTCAGCGCCAGCGGCGTGTTGGGTAACGCTTTGCGTAATGCCTTCATAAAGACCGTAGCAGCCTGCCCCTTGTTGGGTTGTTTGTACTCTGCCTCTGCATTGATGACGTACCCATCCAGCGCCAAATCTTTGACGCGTTGTATGGCGATGCTGGCCTCCTTTTTGGGGTCCTTACCGTACACATAATGCCACCCCCACACGGCAACCCCCGCTTCCTTCAAGGCCTGTACAACGGGAGGCACCATATCCACCTTGTTGCGCCAGTCGTAATTGTACATGTACGTTCCGTTGGCGACCTTGATGAGCACATGGCTCAGCCCAGCCCGTTTCGCGGTTTGGGCAATCGCCTTTGCGTTCCCTTCCTCGCAGTTGGTAATTTTCCAGATGAAGTAACCTTTTCCTTTGAGGGTCATAAAACCTGTGCCTCCTGTGAAATTCAAAATCCCAGACCGCGCTCCTTGAGGGAGACATACCTGCCTCGGCCGATAACCAGATGGTCGAGCACCTCGATATCCAGCAATTTGCCGGCTTCGCGGATGGCGCGTGTGACGGCCACATCGTCAGGGCTGGGGGTGGGGTCGCCACTGGGGTGGTTATGCACCACGATGATTGCAGCGGCGTTGCGTCGAATGGCGTCTTTGAACAATTCGCCTACCCGTACCTGGGAACTATTCAGCGAGCCACGGTACACAGTACGGATGTCCAGCACATGATTGCGGGTGTTGAGCAGCAAGACGCGCAATTCTTCCTGCTCCAAAGCGCTCATCTCGTATTGCACGAGTTGTGCCACATCTGCGGGAGACCCAATGCGCGGGCGTTCTTGTGGATGGGATGCGGCCAACCGGCGTCCCAACTCGATGGCTGCCTTGATTTGTGCTGCTTTGGCCGGGCCAATCCCCTTTTGCTGGCATACCTCATCGAAAGAGGCGCGGTGTAACCCCGGCAGGCCGCCCATATCTTGCAAAAGGCGCTGTCCTACCTGCACAGCGTTTTCTCCCTGCACGCCCACGCGCAGCAGGATGGCAAGCAGTTCGGCGTTGCTCAGGGCTTGTGCTCCCTGGGATGCCAGCCGTTCACGTGGACGTTCTGTTTCTGCCAGGTCGGTAATGCGGTACATGGGTGCGCACCTCGTCAGTACTCACATGAGCAATCATCACTCCGTGGATGACAGGGCTTGTGCATAGAGCCGAGACAATCGCTTTGCACCAAAATACAGAAGAGGCCAGATGGACAATCCAACCGCATAGAACAGCAGCATCACGGATTGTGAATCGCTGAATTTCAAGGGAATAAGCCCCCATGCAACCAGCAGAAGCAGAAGCATACCGCGGCGGCGGAACAGCGCGTCTAGTATGAGGAGTTTGCGGTGTTCCCTTGCCCATTCTGCAAAATCACCTCGTTTTTGGTGCATCAAGGTGAATTTTTCAAAGCGGTTGGCTGACCTGGTTAAAAGGGGCAGAAGTTGCATCGTTGCTTGAAAGCAACCCTTTTCCACAAAGAACACAAGGATGATGAGAAGCAAAAAGAGCAAAATGTTGAAGGTCATTGTCGTAGTACAGAGGTATCCTTTGCATGAATGTGCCTGGCGAAGTGCCTTGTGCCATCTTCTATTCAGTATAGCAGAAGTTCCCTGTTTTCTGCCTGTTTTTTGGGGCTGTGCTGGTAAATTTCCCGCTTTCAGCCTCTGACACCCCATGCTATAATCTGCACGTAGGAGGCACTTATGACATTTGACCCCACGCAATTGCGCACATTTTTTCTCGTTTTGGCAGCCTGGAGCGGTGCGTTCCTGGCCGCGTTGTGGCTTAGTTTGGTTATCTGGACATATCGCGATATTCGCGCACGTGCCCGCGACCCTTTGGCGCGTTTCCTGGCGGTGCTGGTAGTCGCAGTGCTGTTTCTTCCGGGTATCGTGGTCTACTGGATTATGCGTCCACAACGCACTCTGGAAGAGGAGTACCAGCGCACCCTTGAAGAAGAAGCCCTGCTTCAGTCTATTGAAGACGTCCCCCTGTGCCCGGGATGTGGACGACGCACGAAAGAAAACTGGATGGTGTGTCCCAACTGCCATACCAAACTGAAGAAACCCTGCCACCAATGCGGCAAATTGATGGAACTGCCCTGGAACCTGTGCCCCTACTGTGGCACCCCGGCCCCTGGCATGCGCCGCGAAAACCTGACCCTGGATGAAGCCTTACAGCCCCTGAGCCTCGATGTGGGCGACGGCGCGGAAGAATAAGTCGTCAGGCGTCAGGGGACAACGGACAGACGTCAGCAGTAAGCCGTCAGTCGTCAGTGGTCAGTCGTCAGTCGTCCGCATTTTGCATTCACCATGCACCATTCATCATTCACCATTCTGCCTTCGCCATTCATCATTAGCCATTAGCCATTTGCAAGGAGCGTCCTCCATGAGCGCTATCGTGTGTGCCATTCGTGGCGGCCCGGCCAGCCAGCCGACTATTCGCCGCGCTATTGCACTGGCTTTGGAAACCAGCCTGCCGCTACATTTTTTGTACGTTGTCAATCTGGATTTCCTCAGCAGTACCAGTAGCAGTAGAGTACACACTATCGAAGAAGAAATGCGGGAAATGGGGGAATTTATTTTGCTGACGGCGCAGGCCGCAGCAGCCGACCAGGGGGTACAGGCTTTTGGAAATGTGCGTCATGGCATGGTGGGGGAGCAAATCATCGCCCTATGCCAGGAAGTGAATGCACGTTATGTGGTATTGGGGGCGCCTCAACGCCGTGAGGAACGCAATATTTTCGATATTCAGCGCCTGGAACGCTTTGCACAGCGCATTACGGAACAAACCGGTGCTCGTGTGGTCATTGCCGGAGAAACTGGTCCGCTATGAAAAACAAATCCCTGTGGGGTATGGTAGCGCTGCTTGCCCTGTCGGTTATCCTGGTGCACGGCGTGCGGGCGCAATCATTGGGGGATACCGCCGTGCTGGTGGGGCAGATTTTCGATTCCCAGGGGCAGCCCGTCGAGGCGGCGCAGGTATGGGTGGAAATCGGGGAGCACACGCTGGCCGAGACGCAAACCCAGCCGGACGGTTCCTTTGCCCTGCGGCTGCCAGCCGCCCTGCCCTATGGCGAGGCTGGCGACGCTCCCCAGGGGCAAACCGTCCTGCGGGTGTGGGAGGACATCCCTCCTCAGGCGGAGGTCACCCTGCGGGTCACGCGTCCCCACTTTGAAGGGCGTGCCGTTCCCCTCTCCGGGGAGCAGGTACGAACCTTGCGGAGCGGCGCAGTCCTGGAATTGCCTCCCATCCAACTGGCGCGGCACATCGGCGTCGCCTTCTGGCTGGCGACGCTCATCTTCATCGGCATGCTGGCGCTGATTGCCTCCAGCCGCATCCACAACACCCTGGCGACTTTGAGCGGTGCGGCGCTGGTTTTTGCCGTCAGTTACCTGGGTGCCCAGGTGCACCCTGCGGTTTTCATCTTCCACTTCGAGCGTGCCCTGCATTACGTGGACTGGAACGTGATTTTCCTCATCCTGGGGATGATGATTGTGATTGCCGTCGTGGAGCGCACCGGCATCTTCCAGTGGATGGCCTTTCGCGCCTACCGCATTTCTGGCGGACGCCTATGGCTGTTGCTGCCTATCCTGATGCTGATTACCGGGGTGGCCTCCGCTTTTCTGGATAACGTCACCACCATGCTGCTGATGACGCCCATCACCATTCAGATTGCCCTGGCGATGGGAGTCAACCCCCTGGCGCTGCTGCTCCCCGAAGTGTTTGCCTCCAACGTGGTGGGCATCAGCACCCTGATTGGTACGCCCACCAACATCCTGATTGGTTCCTACGCCGGCATTTCCTTCAACGACTTCCTGCGCAACCTGACGCCAGGGGTGGTGCTGGCTTTCCTGGGGTTGGTAGCGTACAGCGAGTGGGTCTACCGCCGTGAATTGCATGGCGCGGGGCGCGTTTCTCCGCTTTTGCTGCAAAAACTGGAAGAGCGCGCCCGCATCACCGAACCGGAGCACCTGCGCAAGGCCGGCTGGGTGGGGCTGGGGATGCTGCTGCTCTTTGCGCTGGGGGAACACATCCACCTGGTGCCGGCCGTTACTGCCCTGATGGGCGCTACCGCCCTGCTGGTCTGGATTCGTCCCGACATCGAAGAGATGATTGAAGCCGTGGACTGGACCACGCTGGTCTTCTTCATCACGTTGTTCATCGTGGTGGGGGCTATTCGTGAGGTGGGCGTGATTGCGGCGCTGGCTTCGGTCATTGGCAACCTGGTGGGCGAAAGCCTGCCGCTGGCGATGTTCGTCATCCTGTGGTCCAGCGCCCTGCTTTCCACCGTCATCCCCAACATCCCCTTCACGGCTGCCATGCTCCCCGTGGTTGGCTACCTGACGCGCACCATCCCCGG
>DAOTWV010000282.1:0-1784 GCA_034435695.1 Anaerolineales bacterium
CCCCACCCCAACCCCTCCCCCTAAGGGGGAGGGGCGGGGCGAGGGAGATGAAAAAAGGCGGAGGCCAACCGGCCTCCGCCTGGGGCGAGCGCACAGGGGTTTCAGGGGGGAGGGGGCGCTTCTTCTCCGGCGATGAAGGCAAACAGGACGGTATACAGGCGCGCGGCAGGGATGCCTAAGGCCTGTCCAATAGACGGGATGCTCTTCCCCGTTTCGTCCAGGTCCAGGAGGCCGTATTCTACCGCCCGCCACCTGTCCGATGGATATGCAGCACGGGAAGCGGCTTCGGCTATGCTTAATCCCAGATGACGACGGCGGGTGAGTATCCACTGGCCAAAACGTTCCGCGGGGCTGCTTTCTCCCTCTTCGGCAGGGTTGCCGTTGCGCGGCGGCAGCGTACTCAGGCCGATAAGTTTTTGGGTGGTGCGGGTATGTCGGTCGTTCACAGGCTTTTTCTCACCGATTAGATGCCCCCCTGCGATGGATGAGAAAAAGCCATCGGGTGGAAAGAACAGGACAGGGGAATCTGCATGAGGCAATACATATGCGTCTCCTTAGTGAAAGCATGGTCAGGCGTGGTTTTACGGGGGATGCGGCTCTCCCTGTCAGACAGGGGAAGGGGCAGGAGGTAAACTCCTGCCCACGTATCAGGAGAAAAATTTTCCGGCTTTGCGGTAGATTTGCTGCAAAATCTGATGTACCCGCGGGGTGGAGATGCCCTGTTGGGTTGCAATTTCCTTAAGTGATATGCCCTGAAAGCGTTCCCGGGCAATTTCTCGTTCCCTGGGTTTCAGCGTTTTCAGAAAATTCTCCCACGTCCGCCGGGTGGTATGGGTTGGGCCTTCGGGCATGCATTCTTCACCGGCTGGCCTGGTGTTCAGTTGCTCTTCGTCCCAGGGTGTCGTGCGTTCAGCCCGACGACGGTAGGGGCCTCTGGCCTGCCGGTGGGCGATTTGAAAGACCCAGGCCCAGGCGCTCTGCTCGCCGTGCTCGCCCCGGTAAGCAGGTGCAGCGCGCCATGCCCGGATAACGGTGTACTGGATGATGTCTTCGATGTCCTCCGCGCTCAGAAAGTTGTATTGCTTGCGTAGACTTGCCGTCAATCGGGGCCAGACGCATGCTATAAATGCGGCCAGCGCCGGTGTCGTACCGTTCTCGCCGTCTTCCTGGGCCATCTGCCGGATGAGCGTGTGCAGGCCACGCTCCGGACAGGGGGCGGGAGTCATCTCAGGACACCTCCCGAAAAGAGGGGCATCTGGAAACAAAACGCATGGGGGTACCTCCTTATTTTATGAGGTTATAGGGGTTGTAAGGTGCAGGCCTGCTTCATCAGGTAAGAGCGCTGTGCAGGGCAAAAGTTAAGTGCCAGGCAGCAGGTGGCAGGTGCCAGGTGTCAGGGGGGCACGTGCGGCGTGCAGGGTGCGATGGCCTGACGGTTGACCGTGGGGTGGCTCTCAGATAACAGACCACAGATAACAGACGACAGACAACAGACAACAGACGACAGACCGGGGACGCAAGGCACCGCCCGCCGTCCGCGGTCTGTCATCCGTCGTCGCCGCAGGTGGACGGTTGACCGTAGACCGTTGACCACGGACCACGGGACGCAAGGCATCGGCCACCGTCCGCGGTCTGTTGTCCGTCGTCGCCGCAGGTGGACGGTTGACCGTAGACCGTGGCGGCGCCCCCCTCTCCCTTAGGGGGAGGGGCCGGGGGTGGGGGAGAAGTGCCAGGTGCCCACGTGCGACGTGCAGGGTGCGACGTGCGCGGCCACCGTCCGCGGT
>DAOTWV010000283.1:0-7933 GCA_034435695.1 Anaerolineales bacterium
GCAGAGGAAAGAAGAAAAAATCCGTGCAATCTGCGTAATCTGCGGATACCGTGCGGGCAAATTCGAAATTGCTGCTTTCCGCGACTCACTCTTGACAAAACTCCCATCCCGCGTATAATCAGCCCAACTTCATAAGCGTAAAAGACTGTGAAGAGGAAGAGTACCCGTTGAAACGGCAGTACAGAGAGCCGGGGTAAGGTGAAAGCCCGGCCTGCACGCCATCGGCGAATGGGCCTCGGAGTTGCAGGGCGAACGGAAAAGCCAAGTAGCCCGTGCCGGAGTTGCCACCGTTATCAGGGCAAAGCAGTTCGGCAATCACTGCCCGACTGCCATCGAGTGAGGCTGGCCTTTACCCTTTCATCCCGTCGCATCACCGGCGGGCTTTTCGGTTAAAGGCACCTAATCGGGGTGGCACCGCGGACGCTGAAGCGTTCGTCCCTTTTGGGACGAGCGCTTTTTTTGTCCACGAATGTCCACGAATGGACACGAATGTCCACGAATGGACACGAATGGACACGAATGTCCACGAATGGACACGAATGGACACGAATGCCCCAAAAGACTCAAGTGCATACACCAATCCACAAATCCCCAAGGAGGTTTCCCATGAGTGACCAAATCCGCTTCCAACTTTCCGAAAATGACATTCCCAAATTCTGGTACAACATCAATGCCGATATGCCCGTGCCTCCGGCGCCAGTGCTCAACCCGCAAACGCTGGAACCCGTCACACCGGACTTTCTGGCGGTGTTGTTCCCGATGAGCATCATCCAACAGGAAGTCAGCACTGAGCGCTACATCGAAATTCCCGAGGAAGTGCGCGAAGTGTACAAATTGTGGCGGCCTACTCCCTTGCTGCGGGCGCGCCGCCTGGAAAAAGCCCTGGATACGCCGGCACACATCTACTACAAATACGAGGGTGTCTCACCAAGCGGCAGTCACAAACCCAATACAGCCGTTGCCCAGGCCTTTTACAACAAAATCGAAGGCACCAAAGCCCTGACGACCGAGACCGGTGCCGGGCAGTGGGGGTCAGCGCTTTCCTTTGCCGGGCGCATCTTTGGGCTGGATGTCGAAGTGTACATGGTCAAGGTTTCCTATCACCAGAAGCCTTACCGCCGCATCTTGATGGAAAGTTACGGTGCAAAAGTGTACGCCAGCCCCACCGACCGTACAGACTACGGGCGCTCCGTGTTGGCCGAGCACCCCGATAGCCCCGGTTCGTTGGGCATCGCTATCTCCGAAGCGGTAGAAGTAGCCGCAAAATCTGGCGGGAAGAAAAAATACAGCCTGGGGTCGGTGCTCACCCACGTTTTGACCCATCAAACGGTCATCGGCGAGGAAGCGCTCAAGCAGATGGACCTGGCCGGAGAATACCCGGATGTGGTGATTGGCTGCACCGGTGGCGGCTCGAACTTTGGAGGCATTGCCTACCCCTTCCTGCGCCACAACCTGCAGGATGGCAAACAAACCCGTCTGCTGGCCGTAGAACCCGCCGCCTCCCCCACCCTGACACGCGGCGCTTACACCTTCGATTACGGCGATACCGCCCGCATGGCCCCCGTAGTCAAAATGCACACCCTGGGACACGATTTCGTACCGCCCCCCATCCACGCCGGCGGGTTACGCTATCACGGCATGGCCCCTACCATCTCGGCGCTGGTTGATGCCGGGTACATTCAGGCACGCTCCGTGCCCCAACTGGATACCTTCGAGGGTGCGCTGCTCTTTGCCCGCAACGAGGGCATCATCCCCGCCCCCGAATCGGCACACGCTGTACGGGCAGCAATTGACGAAGCCCTGGACGCGAAGGAAAAAGGCGAAAAGCGCGTCATCCTGTTCAATCTCTCCGGGCATGGACATTTCGACCTGAGCGCCTACGAAGCCTACTTGAGCGGGAAACTCAGCAATTACGAGTATCCACAGGCAGCCATCGAGGAGGCCATGCAACGCCTGCCAGAAGTAAAGTTATAACCCACCAGGCCGCCATCTGGTGTTCTCTCTCCTCCTTCCAGGCGCGGGCGAGATACAAATTTCGCCCGCCAGAAACAAAACGCCCCCGGCCTGTACCGGGGGCGTTTCATCTGCGGGGGGAAGAATCACACTTCCCCGAAAATAACCACTTGAATGTGCTGATTCCGTACCCGCACGGCTTCATCACTGCTCTGGCGGTCAATCTGTCCCAGGACGTACCCGCCGGCTACGGGCACCTTGCCACCCAGCACAGCATCCACCACGGCTATCTCTCGCCCAGGGTCAGAATCCATCAACATCTGCCAGGCAACGTCCACCAACACCAGCGCCAGCACGGGGCGGGCACCCCCCAGGGCTTCCAGCGCCTGCTGGGTAGCCTGCTGCGCCGCCCGCTGACAGGCTTCTGCACTCCCCACCATCAGGTAACTGCTGGCACCATCCGTCACGGAGATGTTCATCCGCAAACTGCCATCGGCCTCCATGCGAATGGGGGTACGAATATCCAGTTCTTCCGAACCATGGCGTTCAACGCCCAGCGGGTAAAGACGCACCAGGCGGTTCAGGGGCGGGAAAAGCCAATCGCGGGCTTCATAGCCCAGGACTTCAGCGTACTTTTCGGAGGCGGGCTTGTTATCCAGGGTGCGTACCCACATCCCGCGGGAGTGGGTCACTTCCAAAAGGGTGCCGATAGGCTCCCACCCATGGGCGCTGCCGATTCCCAGAAGGACGCGCCCTTCCAGCAAGGCTGCAGCAATGCCACCGTTGCCTCCCACCCCCCCACCAATCTGGAAGGAACGTCCCCGATAAAAGTCTCCTCCGGTTGCTGCGCCAGCCACCTGAAAACCGCGCGGCAACTGTTGGTTGAGTGTGGTGCTATCGCCGCGCAGACCATCCGTAAAGACGAGTAAAGCCCCTCCGGTTTGCTCATGCAAGCGCAGGGTATCCACCATCAGGCGGGTGACCTCACCACTATCCTCGGCAAAATTTTCCCACCAATCTGCGCGTGCATGGACTTCCGTGCCCCCCAGCAACGCCACCACTACAGAGCGAGTCATCTGCCCTGTCTGACTGAGTTCAGCCGGAGTGCAGAAACCCAGCAAGGGGGTGTTGCCCAAAACCGCGGTGACACCACTCAATACTTCTTCTACCTCGTATGCCTGAGAAAAAATGACCACCCCCAGACACAGGGGTACTCCTGCAAGTTGCTCCAACGCCTGGTGGGCTGCCTTTTCGGCTGCTTCGTGTCCATCCAGGGAACGGTACTGCCCCACAGCAGCAGAAAGCGTCATGCAAGCCTCCTAGTGTGCCTCGGCAACCGGCACGGTAAAGTGGAAGGTTGTGCCCTTGCGAAATTCGCTCTCAAACCAAATCTTGCCCCCCTGCATTTCGATGAGCGTTTTGGTGATGTTCAAACCCAGACCGGTACCGGGCGCATTGCGGATTTCTTCATCCTCCGCACGGAAGAATTTGCTGAAGATTTTGTGCTGGTCTTCTTCCTTGATGCCAAAGCCGGTATCGCGCACGGCCACATGCACCACTTCGGGCGCGCCATCCGGGTCCCATTGATTGGCCGTGTGCTCAGCGGTGATGTAAATGCTGGCTTCCGGCGGGGAGTATTTGTTCGCGTTGCTCACCAGGTTGGTAATCACCTGGCTCAGGCGGCTCTGGTCTCCCCACACATCCGGCAGGTCTTCGGGGATGTCAATGAAAAGTTGCTGGCTTTTGGCATCCACAAGGGATTGCGTGGCACGCACCACTTCGTTTACCACACGGGCGATGGAGACGGGGGCAAAATTCAGGCGCAGGCGTCCGGCCTCGATGCGGGCAACATCTGCCAGGTCGGAGACCAGCACCTGCATGCGCTCGATGTTGAAACGGATGGTGTTGAGGAAGTTGGTCTGGGCATCGTTTACGGGGCCAACCGCACCAGCCAGCAACAAATCGGTATAACCGCGAATGGCGGTCATAGGGGTCTTCAATTCGTGGGAGACCATGGAAACGAAATCGCTCTTGGCGCGATTGGCCTCTTCCACGGCGGCGTACAACTGGGCGTTGGAGATGGCAATAGCGGCGTGGTCTACCAGACGGGCGAGGAAGGAGGCGGTATCGGCTTCGGCGCTCATTTCCTCACGGGCTTCCAAGACCATCAAGCCGATGACGGTAGATTCCCGGCGAATGGGAGCAACCATCTGGGTACGCGCCCCAGGCAAGATGCGGCTGGGGGCAAATTTGTCATCCAGCACAAACCATTGCGGCTGCCCGCTCTGAATGGTTTCTTGCAGGGTAGGGCTTTCGACGGGGAAGTAGGCCTGTTCGTAGGGACGCAGTTCCTCCCCATACCCTTCGGATGTCATGATGCGCAAGCCATCCTCTTCCAGTACCCCAATCAGGCCTGCGGCAAAGCCTGCCTGACGCATAGCCCAGTTCAAGGTAATGCGCATGGCGCGGCGCATGTCCAGGCTGGTGTTGAGTTCCCGGTCAATGCGCTGCATGACCGAAAGTTCCTCCACTCTGGCCGCCAGGGCCTGGTCGGTCATGGTGTACAGGCGGGCGTTTTCGTAGGCCACAGCAGCCTGTCCGGCAAAGGCCATGAGGAGTTCCTGGTCTTCGGTCGTGAAGGGCATGCCATTGCGTTTGTTGATGACTTCGATAACGCCAATGACATCTTCTTTGACAATCATGGGGACGACAAGCAAAGACTCGGTGCGAAAACCGGTCTGCTCATCGGCCTTATCGAACCAGTCCTTGCTGCGCAGTACATCGTTGGCAATCACCGGCTTACGGGTATCTACCGATTTACCCACCAGCCCAGTGCCCGGAGGCAGGCGCTGCCCCACGAGGTTATCGGCAACCGGGCCAACGGTAACCTCAAAGACCAGTTCGTCGGTTTCCTCATCCACCAGGAAAAGGCTGCCCGCCTCGCAGTTGAGGATGTCCACTGCGCTATACAATACGCGTTCCAACAGGGGGTCAAGTTCGAGGGTTGAACCCAGGTCACGGGAGACCTCATTCAGGGTGGACAACTGGTGTGCGCGCTGTTCCGATTCTTCCAGCAAACGAGATTTGACGATAGCGCCTGCGGCCTGGTCGGCAATGGATTGCAGCAGGCGCATTTGTTCATCGGTGTAAGCCATGGAAATATCGCGGCTGGCAAGGCTGAGCACCCCAATCGTATCCGCTCCTGCGTTCAGAGGCACGCCCATCCAGGCGTAAATGCCCTCAGCAGCCGGCAACATCCCCTGATTGCGGCACTCCAGTTCGTAATCGGTGGTGCGCAGGGCGCGTCCAGTACGCAACACCACCTGTTCCAGGCCGCGGCCTTCAGGTAAGGGTTTGTTTTCGCGCTCGCTAATACGGTCGTCGTTTTCCAGGTAAAAGGCGTAGTAGGAGACGTCTGCATACCGGTCGGCCAACAAAATCCAGAAATCCCGGGCCGGAATGAGCCGCGAAGTCTGTGCATACACCAGTTCGAAGATGTCATCCAGATTGAGGGTGACGTTTACCCCCTGGGAGATGCGCGCCAGAACGTCCATTTCATAGACGCGGCGTTCCAGGTCGGCCACTACCTGAGCACGCTCGATAGCCAGGGAGGCCTGCCCACTGATGTTTTCGAGGAAGGCAAGGTCGTTGCTGGTGTATGGTTCGCCAGAACGACGCGGGCCAAGCGCCAGCCACCCCAGGAGTGATTCGCGTCCTACCAGGGGGACGAACATCACGCTTTTCAACAATGCCAGGCGGGCTTGCTCCCGATAGAGTTTTTGAGGAATGGAATCCGCCGTACGCATGAAGAAGGTGCTGCGCCGCGAGGAGAGGTACTCCACCAGGCTGCTTGTGGGCGAAAAGCGCAAGTCCGTGGTGGGCTTGCCCTCGTCATCCGCGGCCGGGACGTATAAACCAGCCAGCGAATCGTACAAAAAGACGTGTAATTGCGCCGGTGAAAAAGTTTCCTTTACCAGCAAACGCAGTTGATTGACCACGTCCCGGCTTTCCATCATGCGCGTCAACTGCCGGTTGAATTCCTGCGCCCTGGCGCGGTAAGCAGCCTCTCCACGGAAGAAGGCACGGTTGACCGCCTCCTGCAGGCGCGTACGGAAAGGTTGCAGCAACACGGCCAGCAAAAAGACGAGAAAAGCCACCAGGATGGGGTTGTTGGCCTCCAGTTGCTCCCCTACAATCAGGCTCAGGCCACTGACCAGCAAGGCATACCCGGCCACAGCCAGCACGGAGAGCAAGGTGTACAATGCCACCCGGCTAAGCACCACATCCAGGCTGAAGAAGCGGTAACGCAAAATGTTGTACACCATGCTGGCAGGGAAAATTGCCAGGAGCAGCAGCAAATACGGGGAGAAGCGCCAGTTGAAAATCACTGCACCAATCCCCCAGGCCGCCAGCGGCAGCAAGGCTACCGTTGCGCCCAAAAGCGAAAGGCGCGCCTGCTCACGTGCGATGGGCGATTCTGCTCCGTTGCGCTGGTACACCATCATCAGCAGGAAGAACAGCACACACAACCCGGAGAAGACATAGGAAGCCTGCCAGGCCTGCACGTACAACAGCGGACGTGCGGCATTGAACAGTGTGGGATACGTGTTCAAGAACAGCAAGGCGGCAACGACATACCCCAGCCAGCGCACCCAGGGGCGGTGGCGCACCCATAATGTTTCCGCCGGAAAGTACAATCCCAGGGTCAACAGGCCAGCGCCGATGGTCGGCACGGCCGCGCTCCACAATACCGTAAAGGTGTGCGTGGTATACAGGTCAAACAAGCCTCCCAGGAAGATTGCAATGGAAGCCGCGGTAACCGAAAAGGCACGCCCGTCAACGGAATAGCGGCGTACCAGAAAAACCCACAGGCCAGATATCAGGTACACCAGCCCCAGGAAATACGGCAGGTAGAAGAAGGCAATCCGGTCTGCCAGCGGGAAGGTCTGCAACGTCACCAGGACGGCTTGCAGTTGCCCATCGCTGGTACGCACCCCCAGAAAGACCTCGTCCCCAGGCTTGTGCTGTGAGAGGACACGCTGCATTGCCGCGGCATCCGGCACGGGCTGGCCGTCGATTTGCAGTAACTGGTCACCCAGTCCAAAACCCTGGGTTTTCAATACCCAGGCATCGCCGCCAGCCGCATGGATATCGTTGAACATCATGGTGTGCTCAACGAACGCGCCCACGAAAGGCGTGTCCATCCAGCGCAAGGCCTGCAGAGGAGCATAAAAATACACGCCCAATGCCAGCAACAAATACACAAACACCAGCGAGGTGCTCAAAAAGCCCAGCATTTCGCCGCGGTTCTTCAATTTCGGGATGACCCTGGATTCAAGCATAAGCCTCAGATGGGAATTAACATGATACTCTCGTAGTTGCCCTATTTTACCCGATAAATTCCCGCGACGCATGACAAGATGGTAATAAGGATATGCTAATTCCCATCCCGTTACAGGGAAGGAGAGACCCGTTTGCTCCAGACATGAACCAAATATCTAACCGGGAAAAATGCCACGGCAAGCCCCTGTCAAACTCACCAGCCGGGAAATCGTTTCGGAGTCTGGTAATGTACGCCAGACAGGCCGAAGGCTTGTCCTACGACACCGACTTTGCCTCAGGGGCTGCCTTTCAACCAATTTTTGCAAATATCATCTGACGATGCTCAGGGTAGGCGGCGGTTATGCCGCCTTGCAGTGTCCCCCATAAGGAATTTTCGGATAGGTTCTTAGCCGATTTCAGCGTTCTGGACGGGGGAAGTCATCCCCGGCGGGAGCATAATCCGTAACGAAGGGTATTCAACACGTAACAACTCAGCCACCCACGCCCAACGATAAATCGTCGGGCTGAGCGGCCAAAGCCGGAGCAATCCGGCTGGCGTCATGCAGTCGGGTTTACCCGACTTTGGCGTCCTCAGCCGGGGAATTGATTCCCCGGCGGGTGGGCTGAGCAGTTACTTCAGCACTACGCCGCGTTACGG